>CAZBZH010000144.1:0-9152 GCA_964496265.1 uncultured Acidobacteriota bacterium
GCCTCGGTCGGATGGATGCCGTCGGTGCCGAAGAAGTCGTTGCAGATACGGTTCTCGAAGCCGGTGCAACCACCCAGCAGATCCTCCCGGGCGAACTCGGCGGCGACCTCGTTGATCGCGACCCGGCGGGCCTGGCCCCAGGCCATCTCCCGCAGCACGTGACCGATGATCGGCAGCCAGTCCCGGTGGAACTCGGTCACCGGCGTCGAGCCGCAGTCGAAGGCTTCGTTGTCGTAGAGCGAGTTGAGCTGGATGTCGATCCCGGGAACCTCGGTCAACATCACCGAGATCACTTCCTGCAGGTTCGCATAGGCGTCCAGCACCTCCTCGACGGCGCGGTTGGTCTCCCCCTGGGTCGGGTTGTTCCCCGCGTCCACGCCGAGCAGATCGTTGCCGATCATCGAGAGGGTGACCAGCTGCGGCTGTTGGTCGAGGATGCGGAAGATGTTGTTCCAGTCGTTGGTCTCGTTGACCAGCAGATCGTCGGTGTGCTCCCCCTTGACCGCGGCCTCGCCGTCGGAGCCCAGGGTCACCGTGGCCCCCGGCGCGGTGCAGGCGATCCGGCTACGGAACTGATTGCTGTACCAGAAGGCCGAAGTGTCGAAACAGGAGTTCCAGTTGTAGGCGATGCTGTCGCCCATGGCGACGTAGCGCAGCGACCCCGAGCGCAGGTGGTCGAGGGCGTTGTCCAGGGTCGAGACCCGGGGGATACCCACGGGAGCCTGGTAGCCGGGGGTGCCGAGGGTCACCCCGTCGAAGCGGGGGCCGGCCTGACGCCAACCCGGAGGATCCTGGACCCGCATCACGTAGCAGCCGTTCCCCGGCGTGAAGGCGTAGCTTCCGTCGGCGGCGGTGGTCAGCGACGTGTCGACGCTGCCGCCGGCGTCGGGCGCGCCGAGGAGTTCGATGGTCACCCCCTCGAGGGCCGGCTCGCCGGCATCGCGGATGCCGTTGGCGTTGCGGTCCTCGAAGACCTCGCCCTGGACCTGGGCCCACAACGGCACGGTGGCGGCAATCAGCAGCGCCGACGCCATGGACAGGAGACGGACCCGGTTGCGGTTCGGCGCGCCCATCAGCGCACCCGCTCGAAGCGGCGGTGCAGGGTGTAGGCCCCCCGGGCCTCCCCGTGCCGCACGAAACGAACCTCGAGACGCCCGGACAGCTGCTCGCCTGCCGCGTCGAGGTGGTAGCTCTCGGTGACGTCGAGATGGAAGTCGGTGCCCCCTTCGGGGTACACCCGGTAGACCGCCGACACGCCACGCCCTTCGGGCGCGGCGCTCCGTTCGACCAGTTCGATGGGCACCGGGCCATCCTCGCCGGCGAAGGCGGGCCAGCTGGCGGCGATTTCGCCGTCGACCCAGATACGCGGTCCGTCGGCGCCGAAACCGAGCCGCACGGGAGCGGCGGGCGCCAGATTGTTACTGCCGGCCTCGTAGAACTGCTCGACGAGCCTCCACTCCCCCTCGACCGAGGCGGGCGCGGGAGCCATCGTCGCGGCCAGGATCAGGCCGATCGCGATCCAGCTCATGGATTTCCCCCTATGAAGATCTGGGGGACTAATTTACGCCGAAAAGAGAGGTCCGGGCCGGACGAATCGCCTCAACCCTTCACAAAGGCGATCCCGTTCTCGCCGCGGGTGTTCGTCACGTGAAAACCGATCACCTTGCCGCTCCGGTTGCGGGAGAACTTGACGCTGCGGATCACCCCGTCGCCGATGAACAGATCCGGCTCCACCGAGATCAGCTTCACGTTCCCGTGGCGGATGCTGTTGGCGTAGAGGGAACCTCCCCGGGCGGCGAAACTCAGCATCAGCTCCAGTTCGACGTTGTAGTAGACCCCCTCGAACTCGGAAATACCGGCGACGCCCTTTGCATCGCCGAGAGTGATCCTGGGCGCCTCGATGTCGTTGTAGGACACCGAGTCGACCTTCCCGTCGGCGCCGGCGTTGAAGGTCATCGTGCGGTTGCCGTACGCCCGGATGCGAAACACGTTCTCGCCGATCGGCTTCATCGGGAAGGTGCTTTCCCCGTTGGCGGTGGTGAACAGTTGATTGCCTTCCCGGGTGATGGTCACCACCCAGGCCTTGCCCAGCCGGTAGACACCGAGGAAAGCGTCCAACTGCTCGTTCGTCAGCTGAACCTCCTCTTCCGGCTCAGCGCTGGAGCCGCCCTCATCCTCCTCGGACTCCTGCTCGGGAAGCAGGGTATCGACGTACATGTTGACGATGTAACGGGTATTCGTCGGAAAGTTGTGGGCTACGAACAGGGATGTTTTCAGGTCCGGCAGGAGCACCATGTGCGAGGTATGGGAGGCCCAGCGACCCGAGTGACCGATATAGCGGACACCTCGATACTCATCGACCGCGATGCCGTAGGCGTAGGTATTCTCGCCGCCGTCGTTTAGCGGTCTCGTCGTCATCATCCGCTTGACGACGTCTCGTTTGTCGGCAGGCGGGGACATCAGGAAGTTCATCCACTTCCTCATATCCGGCCCATTCGAGATCAGACTGCTGGACCCGAGCGCGGTCGTGTTGTTGGAGTCCCTGGACACCTCTCCCTTGTCGTTGGAGAAGTAGGCACCCGCCAGGTCGGGGATTAGCCGGAATCGATCGTCCTTGAAGAGGGTCCGCTCCATTCCCAGCGGCTCGAACACATGCTTGCGGGTCCAGTCGGCGAAGGACTCGCCGCTGACCTTCTCGACGATCGCCGCCAGCAGCACGTATCCGGTATTGGAGTACTGGTAGCGGGTGCCCGGAACGAAGTCCAGCTCTGTCTGGGCGTGGGCCATCCTTACGATCTGCTCGAAGGTGATGCGATCGCTGGACGGCCATCTCATCTGCCACAGGAGATTGGTCCAGTTCTTGATGCCGCTGGTGTGGTGCAGCAGATGACTCACGGTGATGGTGTGACCGTGGTCGGGAAAGTCCGGGAAGTACTTGCGGATGTCGTCGTCGCTGGAGAGGGCGCCCTTCTCCTCCAGTTCGGCGATCGCGTACCCGGTGACCGTCTTGGCGATCGAGGCCAGATCGAAGGCCGTCTTCTCGCTCACCGGAACCCGATGCTCCGCATTGGCCAGCCCGTTGACGCTGGTATAGACCGGCTCCCCCTCTCGCACGATGGTGACGTAGGAGCCGAAGGCCGGATAGTCCTCGCGCCACTCGTAGATCTCCTGCGAGACGGCTTCGAGCTTCTCGACCGAGGTAGCGGCCAACGCCGGGGCGCAACAGAGCAACAGCAGTAGCGAGAACAGGGATCTCATGGGCGACCTTTCTGAGCGTGATGGAACGGTGATGCTTCGTCGGGACTCATGCTTCGCTGCCGGATGCTTCCCGTTGCATCGATGCGGCGATGCTCTCGATGCTGACCAGCCAGTTGCTTCGCAGTTCTTCAATTGCCTGCTGCTTGTTGCCTGAGGCCAGGCATTCGAGGATGCGTTGGTGAGCGGGCACCGAGTCCTCGGCCATCTCGTCGCTCCAGAACGCATACTCGTAGAGCACGACCCGCACCCGCAGGTCTTCAACAATCTTGTGCGCCGTTTGGTTGCGATATTTCTTGATCAACGCCTGATGGAACTTCCTGTCGAGCAGGAGCGCCTCCCTGGAAGAGGTCGCCGCCTCCATCTCGGCGTTGATCGATGCGAGGCCCTCCAGCGTCGCGGCATCGAACTCGATCCGGCGGATCGCTTCGCACTCCAGGGTCGCCATCAGCTGGTAGATCTCGGCGGCCTCTTCCCGACTCAGCTCGGCGACGAAGAACCCCCGGTTGGCGATGTAGCGGACGATCCCCGATTCGGACAGCTGGGTCAGGGCCTCTCGAATCGGCGTGGCGCTGACCCCCAGATCCCGGGCCAGGTCGGGCAGGGACAGGCGCTGCCCCGGTTTGATCCGGTCGGTGCAGATGTAGCCAAGGAGCATCTCCTTGACCTCCTGGCGCAGAATCAGTTTCTGAAGCATGAATCCAATATACAATATCGTATATGATTTTCCAAGAAGCCCGCTCCCCCGCCGAATCTGCCCGATGAGGACCCGGAAGCGGACCCCGGGACCGAATCGTATCGGCGTTGGCCCGAGTCGGGTATGGTTAGCGAGGGGCGGGCGCAAGAAAGGGTCTCCATGACGCGAGTGGGACGCGTGGTGTGCATCACCGGCGCGAGCAGCGGCATCGGTGCGGCCTGTGCCCGTGCCTTCGCCCGTGACCGCTGCCGGCTACTGCTCGCGGCACGCCGCCGGGAACGCCTCGACGCACTGGGGGCCGAGTTGCTCCAGGCCGGAGCCGAGGCGGTCCACGGAATGACCCTGGACGTCCGGGACCGGGACGCGGTGAACGCGGCCTTCCAGGGTCTGGACGCTCCCTGGCGCGACATCGAGGTCCTGGTCAACAACGCCGGCCTCAGCCGTGGCCTCGACCCGCTCCACCGCGGACTCCACAGCGACTGGGAAGAGATGATCGACACCAACGTCAAGGGCCTGTTGTGGGTCGACCGGGCGGTGGTCCCGGGGATGGTCGAGCGCAAACGGGGCACGGTGATCCACATCGGCTCGATCGCCGGTCGCCAGGTCTATCCCGGCGGCAACGTTTACTGCGCCAGCAAACACGCGGTGCGGGCTCTGACCGACGGACTGCGGCTGGACGTCAACGGAACCGGCGTGCGGGTGATGTCCGTCGATCCCGGCATGGTCGACACCGAGTTCAGTGAAGTACGTTTTCACGGCGACCGGGACAAGGCGGGCAAGGTCTACCGCGGCATGAAGCCGCTGAGCGGCGACGACGTGGCCGAGGTGGTGCGCTTCGCGGCAAACCTGCCCGATCACGTGGTGCTGGCCGAGACCCTGCTGCTGCCGACGGATCAGGCATCGGCGACCACGGTACACCGCAAGGGCTGACGGGAACCCACGGCCGCAGAGCCGTGGGAAGCGCTCGACGAGGGGCAGACGGAGAGCGGCGATGAAACGGAAAGCGATGCGCACGGTTTGGCTTGCCGCCGGGCTGCTCGTCGCCCTGTGCGCCGCTGCTCAGGACCCCGAAAGCGCTCCGGTATCCGACGACGGCCGGCCGGAGGTTCGCGAATCCGATCTGGTCGAACGATCCCTCTCCCGCATCGCGGTGATCGACGTCAGCGTGCAGGGGTCCCCCGAGGCGATCCGCTCCCTCGGCGCCGAGCACTTCGAGGTCCAGGTCGGCCTGCGCAAGATCCGCGAATTCGAGGTGGACCGGGTCTGCCCGATGGCCTCGGAGACCGAGGTCGATCCGGTGGAGCAGCTGCTGGCCGCCCGGCCCGCCAGCTACGTGCTGTACTTCGACCAGGCGCTGCTCAGCATCGCCGGCCGCCACCGCTCCCTTCAGGTCGCCCGCTCGCTGCTGCCCGAACTGCTCGTCGACGGTTCCCGGGTGATGATCGTCTCCAACGGCCGCGAGCTCGAGACCTTCTCCGGATTCGCCGACGACACGGAGACCCTGCTGGCCGCCATCGACCGCATGGACAACGATCCGCGCCACTTCGACCCCTGGGCCAGTGCCGAGGTCCAACGGGTCGAGGAGGTCATCGACGCGCTGAACAACGAGCGGGTCGTCGACCTGGCGGAATCCCGGGCGCGGAACTTCCAGAAGGACGAGAGTTGGCGCACCGGCCGGGCGCTGCGCCGGCTGGAGACGACCCTGGCCCGGCTGGCCGACCTGGAGGCCCCCAAGGCGGTGATCTACTTCGCCGACGTGATGCGCCAGAACGCCGGCGAGCACTACATGAGCTTCTTCGGCGGGTTCCTGCCCCAGCAGAGCCCGGTGCTGAACCGCATGAGCGTCGACGCCCTGTCCTCGCGCACCTCCTTCGACGCGGTCGTCAAGCAGGCGATCGCCAACGGCGTACGCTTCTACACCGTTCGCGCCGAAGGGCTGGTCTCCCAGATGCAGACCGTCTCGGTCGGCATCGGCGGAGCTGAGCGAGCGGGCAGCGCCTCCTACAGTTCCCGCACCCGGGTGATCGACGCCGACAAGTCGATGGGCAGTCTGGCGCGGGAGAGCGGCGGCTTCGCTTTCCTGCGGGGCGAGCCCGCCCGGCGGATGGCTCAGCAGATCAAGTCGGACTTCAGCTGCCTGTTCATGATCAGCTTCGATCCGTCCCGCTACGCCACGGACAGCGCCTACAGCCTCAAGGTCCGGGTCAACCACCCGGGGGTGGAGATCCGCAGCCGGGGACAGATGGTGGTACAGAGCGAGAAGACCCGGCGCAAGAGCCGGCTGCTGGCCGCCTTCACCGCCCCGGGAGCCGCCCGCAACAGCACCGCGATCCAGGGCGGGCTGATTCCGACCAGCTACAGGAAGGGACGCTACAAGGCGATGGTGCAGGTCTCGGTTCCGGGCATGCCGCTACCCGAGACCACCTGGGATCTCGGCGCCTCGCTGGTCAGCGACGAGCGGGTACGCTCGGAGACCTCCGGAAGGCTGACCGTCGGCGCCCGGGACGTCCCGCTGACCCTGGAAAAGGAGATCGAGTTTCCGCCGGGAGAACTCGAACTGATCTACGTGGCCCACGAGACCAGGACCGATCTGGTGGTCTCCGGGTTCAACCAGCACTCCTGGCCCAATCCGGACCGTGGGGACCTGACCGCCGGCCCCGTGGTCGTGCTGCAACCGATCGACGGCATCTTCTCCCGGGACGGCGCGGTACGGACCCGCGGCTCGGTCCTGCGCTCTCCAGACGAGCCGCTCCAGGCGGAGCTCCCGACCGCCCTGGTCAGTCTGGTCTGTCACGGCGGGCGCCGGGAACGGGCCGAGGTGCGCCGCACCCTGATCGGCGAGAGCGACGTGACCTTCCCTCCCCTGGAGGTCGATTTCGGCGATGAACGTTGCGCTCAGATCCGCGACATCATTCCGTCGGACACCCTGGGTACCGGTCAATTCGTCTACAGGGTGGATCTGATGGACCAGGACGGGATCGCCGGATCGAGCGAGCGGCAGCTGACCGTGGGAATCGAGTCCCCCAGCCCCGCCCGCTGATCGGTTTCAGCAAGAAAACCCCTCACCCGCCCGGTCCGGTGGAGAGTTCTTGCAGTGCCATGCAAAATGGTTGGAGAGTTCCAGGGGAGCCCGAGGGGGATAGGGGAGAATACGCCGTGACCGCGACCAAGCGCGCCATCCAGTGGACCGGACTCGTTTACCTCGCTTTGACTTTCGCCTTCGCCGTGCCGGCGCAGTTCCCGGTGTACGGGCAAGAGGACGGCGGCAAGGACTCCGCCGAAGCCGCGAACGAGGAACCCCAGCGCAGTGACGTCGTCGAGCGGGCCCGCGGCCGGCTGTACCAGCTCGACGTCACCGTGACCGGGCCCGAGGACGCGATCAAGAACCTCGGCGTCGACGACTTCGAACTGGTCGTCAACAGCAACTTCATGGAGGAGTTCTACGTCGACCGGGTCTGCCGCAGCGTGTTCGACACCCCGGCTCCCGATGCCGAAGAGGTGCCCGAACCGGCCGAGGCCGACGCGCAGGACGAGCCCCAGGCCACGGCCGCGCCGGCCGCCGGTCCCCGCGCCACCTTCCTGATGTATTTCGACCAGGTTCACCTATCCCTCGCCGGACGCAGCCGGGCGCTACAAATGGCCCGGGACCTGGTGCCTCAGCTGATCAGCGGCGGGGCGGTCTCGGTGGTCTCCTCCGGGCGCGGCGTGGAGACCTTCGCCCAGTACTCCGAAGATGAGTTCGAGCTGCTCGAGGCCCTCGACAAGCTGGAATACGATCGCAACCAGTGGGACGAGTGGACCCAGCTCGAGGAACGCCGCTTCGCCGACATCAACCGCTACCTGGTCGACGACCGGATCGATCAGGCGATCTCCATGGCTCGCTTCTATGCCAAGGAAGAGCGCTACCGGGCGGAGAAGGCGCTCTACCGGCTGTCGATGGTGCTCGGCCGGCTGGCGACCCGGGACCAGCCCAAGGTGGTGATCTACTTCTCCGACTCGATGCGCCGGAACCCCGGCCGCCACTATCTCGACATCTTCAACCAGAATCTGGTCGACCGGCAGACCGACGACCAGGGCACCATCGACAACGACGCCCAGGTCACCGCGGTGATCTTCGACCGGGTGATCCAGGAGGCCGCCGCCCACGGAATCCGGTTCTACGCCGTCGAGGCCCAGGGCATGGTGGTCCAGACCAACCGCTCGGGAGCGCTCCGCGCGACCCCGACCACCAACAGCGGCCTGCGGGACGCCCAGGGCAGCCTGCAGACCCTGGCCATCGAAACCGGCGGCCAGGCGTTCATCAGCAGCGGCGTCAGCGCCAAGAGCATCCGCCGCAACATCGAGAAAGATCTCTCCTGTCTCTACCTGGTCAGCTTCGATCCGACCGGGATGCCGCTGGACCGTTCGATCCCCGTGCGGCTCGACGTGAAGCGGCCCAAGGTCAAGGCCCAGGTGCGGGGCACCATCGTGCTGCAGAGCGAGGAATCCCGGCGCAAGTCGGCGCTGCTCGCCGCCTTCGGCGCGACCGAGAAGGAACAGGCCGGGATCTCGGCCAACTCACCGATCCGCGCCGGCATGCTTCCCCTCGGGTTCGAGGACGGCAAGTTCAAGGCCCGGCTCCAGGTCTACGTCGACGGCTCTCCCCTGCCCGGCGCCAAGTGGGATGTGGGCGCCAGCGTCGTCGCCGAAGATCGCGTGCCCCTCGAGGCCTCGGGACGCATTGAAGTCGACCAGCCCAACATTCCCGTGGTGCTCGAAACCGAGGCGTACTTCAAGCCCGGCTCCTACGAAGTGGTGATGGTGGCCCACGAGACCGAGAGCGACCAGATCGTTTCCCGTCGAGTGGAGAACACCTGGCCCAATCCGAAGGCTCAGCCGGTCGCGGTCAGCCCGATCTCGATCGTGCAGCGCACCCAGGCTGCCTTCCATAGCGGCGGCGAGATCCGTACCTCGGGGAACCGGGCACTGGGTCAGGGAGAACTGGTCAAGGCGGATGAAGACACCGCCTTCGTCGGCATGATCTGTTGGGACCGCGGGCAGCGGAAACCGCTGCGCATCACCCGGACCCTCAGCGGCGACTCCTCGGCGGACTTCCCGCCGATGGAGATGGAGCCCGGCGACGAACGTTGCCGCACCTTCGCCGATCTGGTGGCCCCCGGCACCATGACCGCCGGTTCGTTCACCTACGAGGTCAAGGTCC
>CAZBZH010000145.1:0-7044 GCA_964496265.1 uncultured Acidobacteriota bacterium
GCCCAGCAGGTTCTTGAGCGATCCTTCGAGGCCGCGCTTCTCGGCTTCCTTCTTGAGTAGGCCTTCAAGCAGGCCGCCGGCGCTGTCGTCGCTCGATACCCCGAGCTTGCCGGCGAGCAGGCTGGCCAGGTCGAGGTTCACGCCGGGACGCAGCAGCGGTCCGTTCAACTCGAGGGGCAGCACGAGTTGACCGTTGCCGTCGACCAGGTGCTGAAGTTCCTTGGTCTTCTGGACCAGCGCCGCGGTGCGGTCGGGAGAGAAGGTCGTGGTCAGGGTGAAATCGACGGCGCCGTTTTCCGGATCGAAGGTGCCGCTTCCCCGGGTGGCCACCCCGCCGCCGGCCAACGCCAGCCGCTCGATGTTCCAGGGCCAGGCGTCGAAGTCGATGCGGGCGTCCAGGCTCTCGAACAGTTCTTCGAGCACCTCTTCGGTCTTCGACGGTTGCTCATTCTTCCTGTCGCCGCGGAGCTTGTCTTCGAGCAGCTTGCCCAGGTCGCCGAGCTTGTCCCGTTGGCGTTCGATCTCCTGCTCGAGCATCGCGTCGAGATCCCAGCCGGGTACCGTGGCGTCCCGGGTGTTGAGTTCCAGCACGCCCTTGAGTCCGCGCAGGTCGGTCGCCGCCGAGAGATCGAGGCCGAGCGCCGCCTGGAGTCCGGTGGCTCCCTTGACGTTCTGCGAGGCATCGGCCACGAAGGGGCCGATCAACTGGCCGAGGATCGCCTCCTGCACCCCTCCTTCCAGGGTCAGGGTGCCCGGCGGATCCAGCGAGTCGATGCGCGCCCGGCCGTCGATGGCGCCGCCGGCGACCGAGCCGCCGGTGATGTCGACGATCAGCTCGCCCGCCCGGTCGAGGGAGAACGATGCCGCGGCGTCTTTTACCGCCGGCAGCCCCTCGGTGACGATGTACTTTGCCGCCGAGACCTTGCCCTGGGCCGCGTAGGTCAGCGCCTGCCCCGCGGGCGCGTCGACCTCGATGGTCGCGGAAACCCGCCCGGGAGGCTCGAGCTCCAGCGGAAGGGGCAGCACCGAATCCGACGCCGCCAGCAAACGCTCGAGGGCCATGTCGGCGATCTCGAGATCCAGGTCGAGGTTCGGTGCCAGGGCTCCGGCGCCGCTCAGCGCGATGCCGTCGGCGGTCAGCGACAGCGACTCCAGCCGGGTCTCGTCGGCGCCCAGTGCCACGGCGAACCTGGTGTCGACCGGTTCGTCGAAGGGGGTATTGCCGGCAAGCAGGGTGACCTGCTCGCCGCGCAGGTCCCCTTCGAGCCGCATGTCGCTGCCCTCGGGGGTGCGCAGCACCAGGCCGCCGGTCAGCCGGCCGCCGCCGTGGAGCAGGTCGGTGCCGATCAGCGGATGGAGCTGTTCGCTCGGGACCTCGCTGAGATCCACGTGCAGCGCGTCGGGGCCTTCGGTGCGGAACTCCAGCGCGCCGCCTCCGTCGAGATTGCCGGCGAGGCGCAGGGTGCCCGCCGAGGGGAGGTACTCGCCGCCGACCTCCTGCAGCTCCAGGCGCAGGGGTGGGTCGGACGCCCGGTCTTCCAGCAGCAACCGTCCGCCGGCCACGTCGATCCGGTCGACCGAGACATCGAAGCCGCTGTCGCCTCCGGATGCTTCCGGGGATGAGGCGCCGCCCGAGGAGGAACTCCCCGGTGCGCCTGCGGTGGGCCCATCGCTGCCGGAAGAACCGGCGGGGGTTTCCGTGGTGGTGGAACCGGGAACGATCCAGCCCTCTTCTTCGCTGCGCCGCACCAGTTCGATCTGCGGATCGACCAGGCCGACGCTACGCACCTTGAGCTGCCCGCGAATCAGCGGCATCAGATCGGCGCGCACGTCGATGGAGCCCAGTTCGATCGACGACGTGTCCGGCGGACCGCTGAGGGTAACCGGGCTGACCGACACCGCCAGACCCCGGGTCAGCGACAGGGAGATCTCCCCCAGCTCCGCATCCCAGCCGGTGGAATCCTCGAGGGCGCGTTCGATCGGTCCGCGGAATCGCTCCACGTCGATCAGTTGCAGTGCCAGCAGGGCGCCGACCGCCAACAGGAGCACCAGCCCACCCAGAATCCAGGGCCAGCGCCTGCGTTTCGTTGCCGTTGCGTGCATCGCCTGTTCTCCTTGCCTCTTCC
This sequence comes from uncultured Acidobacteriota bacterium, assembly GCA_964496265.1. GTDB lineage: Bacteria > Acidobacteriota > Polarisedimenticolia > Polarisedimenticolales > Polarisedimenticolaceae > Mor1. The sequence continues at coordinate 2,127 of CAZBZH010000145.1, forward strand.
GGCCGCCACCGTTGTAGCCCGCCAGCGATTCCGGTGCAAAGCGGTGCTAGGATTGCGTCCAGTCAAGGCACCGAAGGGACCGACAAGTGGACGATCAGACACTGCAGGGGCTGCGCGATGCCCATCGCGCGTCGCCGGACAACCATCCGCTGCGCATGTTGCTGCTGCGCGGGCTCCAGACCCGCGGAGAGCTTGACGAGGCTGCCGAGCTGATCGACCAGGCCGGCGATACGGCCTTCGCCTCCAGCGAGGATTGCCTGACCGCGGTCCAGGTGTTGCAGGATCGGGGGGACCTGGAGAAGGTCCTGGCGCTGACCGATCGGGACGAACCGGAGATCCGCCTGCTGCGCGCCCGGGCGCTGGCCGATCTCGGCCGGGTCGACGACGCCCGGGAGACCTATCACAAGGTCATCGCCGAGAACCCGACCCTGGAGGATCCGGAGCTGGGCGATCTGGTGCGGGCCCGGGTGCGCACCGTCGAGACCGAAGGGGGGCGGCCCCGCTTCCGGGTGATCTCCCGGGAAACCGATGAAGAAGAGCTCCCCGCCACCGACGACCTGCTGGTGCCCGATCCCGAACCGGTGACCTTTGCCGACGTGGGCGGCCTCGACGCGATCAAGAAGCAGATCCACAAGAAGATCATCCTGCCGTTTCAGAAGCCGAGCCTGTTCAAGAAGTTCCGCAAGCGGATCGGCGGCGGCATCCTGATGTACGGACCGCCGGGGTGCGGCAAGACGCTGCTGGCTCGCGCCACCGCCGGCGAGTGCCAGGCGAGTTTCTTCAACGTGGCCATCTCCGACGTGCTCGACATGTTCATCGGCGAATCGGAGCAGAAGCTTCACGCTCTGTTCGAGAAGGCGCGCAGTTCGACGCCGGCGGTGATCTTCTTCGACGAGATCGAGGCCCTCGGCGGCAAGCGCCAGAACAGTCGCGAGAGTTCCAACACCAAGGTGGTCAGCCAGTTCCTCTCGGAGATGGACGGCTTCGCCAAGGACAACGAGGGCGTCCTGGTGCTCGGTGCGACCAACGTGCCCTGGTCGGTGGATCCCGCCTTCCGCCGGCCGGGACGTTTCGACCGGGTGCTGTTCGTGCCTCCGCCGGATCGCACGGCCCGGGAGGCGGTGCTGCGCATCCAGCTCGACGAACGCCCGGTGGAGCCGGGGATCGATCTCGGCCGGCTCGCCGGCGCGACCTCGGGCTTCTCCGGTGCCGATCTGGCCAACGTGGTGGAGACCGCGGCGGATCTGGCCATCGAAGATTCCATCGAGCGGGGCGAGGAGCGCCCCATCACCGCCAAGGACCTCAAGCAATCGCTCAAGGAGGTCAAGCCGACCACCATCGAGTGGCTGACCTCGGCCCGCAACTACGCGCGCTACGCCAACGAAGGGGGCCAGTACGACGACGTGCTGGAGTTCCTCGAGAAACACGGCAAGCGCTGATGGCGTCGACCTACCGCATTGCCGACGAGCCGCGCCCCGGCGGCTTGCAGCACCTGGTGGTCTCGCCCGTCTGGCCGCTGCTGGCGGTGATGTTTGCCGGGCACACCATTTCCTGGGTCTGGTTCGTCGTCAACAGCGTCGCCATGGGCAGCCCGACGAAGAGGCGAGAGATCGGGCTGGTCGTGGCCGGATTCTTCGGCGTCTTCGCACTGCGTCTGGGCATCGGCTACCTGTGGAGTGCCGAGTTGATCTCGGAGCCGGCGGTGCCCTATCTGGTGCTGCCGGTGATGTTGCTTCAACTCGGCATGGCCTACGCGCTCTACTCCCTGCAAACCCGCACCTTCGGGATCTACGAGTACTTCGGAGGCATCGCTCGCAACGGACTGATGATCGTCTTTCTTGCCGCCTTCGTCTGGCATCGTCTCGCGGCTGCGATCCAGGAGGTCCCGTTCGTGAATCTGATGCTGCTCAATTGACGATGGATACCCTGCTGAACCAGCGCCGGATGGAACTGGCGCAGCAGTTCATCGCCCAGGGCAACCACGCCCGGGGTATCGATCTGCTCAAGGAAGTGCTGTCCGAGGACCCGCAGCATGCGCTGGCTCACGCGATGCTCGGCTTGGCGCTGCTCGGGATGCGACGGGTACATGCGGCCGAACTCGAGGTTGAGCTGGGCCTCGCCTCGGATCCCGACGAACCGGTTGTGCTCTATGCGGCGGGGCACGTCTATCTCGCCCGACGGAAGATCGGCAAGGCCAAGGGGGTCTTCGAGGATCTGCTGCGGATCGACCCGGACGAGCCGAACAATCACCGGGCCATCGCCAAGCTGCATCAGATCCAGGGGGACCGGGATGCCGCCGGCCGGGCGTTGGAGTACGCCCTGGAGCTGGACCCCGAGAACTGGCGTTCGATGGTGGCGCTCGGCGAACACTATCTCAACACCGGCCGGGTGGACGACGCCGAGCGGTTGGCCCGAGAAGCGCTCGCCGAGGCTCCCGAGTCGGTGGACGCGCTGGTGCTCTCCGGTTCGGCCGCGCTCCGTCGGGGGCAGGTCGGTTCCGCCCGAGAGCTGGCCATCTCGGCGCTGCGCATCGACCCGACCGATCGAAACGCACTGGCGTTGATGTCCGGCATCAAGGCCCGGCAGAATCCGATCCTGGGGCTCTGGTGGCGCTACAGCACCTGGATGGGTGGGCTGGGCGACGGGCGGGCCATCGTGGTGCTCCTGGGTGCCTTCGTAGTCTACCGATTGGCGACCCTGGTCACCGCGGACATGGGTTACGCAACCGCGTCCGGCGCGATCCAGATCGTCTGGCTGGCCATCGTGGCCTACACCTGGTTCGGGCCGATGCTGTTCGACCGTTCGCTGCGCAAGGAGCTGCAGTCGGTCACCCTGAACAAGGAGTTCTGAGCAGCCGATGCCCGAACTACCTGAAGTCGAAACCGTCGCCCGTCAGCTGTCGCCGGCGGTCTCGGGGCGCACGATCGAGCGTTTCCGGATCCTCGACGATCTGCTGCGCAAGGAGCCGACGCCCCCCCTTCGCGGCCGCAAGATCGAGTCGGTCTTCCGGCTGGGCAAGCAGGTCACCTTCGAATTCGGGCCTCGGCCGTCCCGTAGCGAGGACCCGTTGTGGCTGCTGGTTCACCTGCGGATGACCGGCCGGCTGATCGCCGAGCCCGCCGGCAGCCGCGGTACGCCGCCGCATCTGCGGGCGCGGTTCACCCTGGACAAGGGGCGTTTGCTGTTCATCGACACCCGGCGCTTCGGGACCTTCCGCTGGGTGCGGGATCTCGAGGAGGGGCGCCCCGCCGGTGTCGACCCGGTCACGCCGGAGTTCACCCTGGAACGCCTGGAGTCGCTGCTCGAGGGGAGCCCCTCACCGATCAAACCCTGGCTTTTGAGGCAGGACCGCATCGTCGGCCTGGGCAACATCTACGCGTCGGAGATCCTGCACCTGTGCAAGGTCTCGCCTTACCGCGCTGCCGGGTCGCTCAAGCCCCGGGAGCGCAAGGCGCTGCACCGGGCGACGGTCGAGGTGTTGCAGCGGGCGATCGAGAATTGCGGCACGACCTTCTCGGACTTCCAGGACGCCCGGGGCGTCGAGGGCTCCTACCAGCAGTTCCTGGCGGTCTACGCCCGGGACGGGGAGCGTTGTTCCAGCTGCAAGGGAACGGTGGAGAAGATCGTTCAACAGCAGCGCAGTACCTTCTGGTGCCGCGGCTGTCAGCGTTAGCCCGCCGGGCCCAGGCTCGGGCCTGCTGCTAGGCGTCGGCTGCTAGGCGTCGGCGGGTAGCGGACGCAGGGCACTCATCCGGTTCAACGTTTCGACCACCTCGCCGCCCCGGGCCAGCAGGATGCTGCCCCGTTTGAGGCCGGATTCCTGATCCGACGAGATCGAGGGGAACCAGGCCTGGGCACCGAAGCTGCTGAAGTCGCCCAGGCAATCGACGCTGAGGCACTTGGTCGGCCCGTAGTCGTCGAAGCCGTAGCCCTCGTCACCGGGCACGCAGAAGTCGTCGACCAGCACGATCCACTCCTTCCAGCTGTCGGCGATGATCTGCATCTCCCCCAGCAGCGGCAGGTCGTCGTACCAGTGGGCGTCGAGGTAGAAGAACAGCCGCGCGTCCCGCAGCTCCTGCCGTCCGGCCAGCTCCCGCAGGCCCGAGCGGGAGTCGCCGAGGAACAGCTCGACCTGATCGGCGCCGCGCAGGCGCCAGCGCGCGTAGTAGTGAAAGCGGGGTTCGGATTCGATCGAGTAGATCGGCAGGTTCTGGGTCTGGGAGAGGTACTGGGTCGTGCCTCCCCGGTAGGTGCCGGTCTCGATGATCGCCGCCGGCGTCAGCTCCTCGAGGATCTGGGAGACCAGCCGTTTGCGGCCGTCCTGTCCGTTGAACGAGCCGCCGAGCTTCTGTTTCAGTTTGCGCCGGAAGTAGAAGTCGAAGGTCCCGCGGACCGCCCCGATGGATTTCTGCAACACGCCCCCCTCGCGCCTCAGCGCACCGCTTCCCGGACCGGTTCGATCTCGTCGGAGACCGGAGCGCCGAGCAGCGTATCGATGACCGTGGCCGGGCTATGCCGCGCCCGCCAGTTCTCGGCGAAGGCCACGGCGCTCCGCCGGTAGTGCGGCCAGTGCCGCAACATCTCGTCCAGCAGCCGCCGGGTCTGGCCGGGATCTTCGGCCAGCAGTCCCACGGCGCCGCAAGGCACCTGACCCGGCCGGCCCGCGACCCAGTGCAGGCGCAGGCCGGTCACCGGGGCGGCCGGTTCGTTGAACGCCGCGCCCAGGGTCAGCCGGATCGAACGGGAGCCGGGTTCCAGGGGCAGCATGCCGAAACGCTTTTCGGTCGCCCCGCGGCCGATCACGGTGGAAGTTGTTTGCTCGCCTTGCTGTCCGCGCAGGGAGCGCAGTCCCGAGCCCGGCGCGGCGTAACGCAGCTCAACGGCAAGGGCCGCGACTCCCGGCGGCACCTCGAGAGAT
>CAZBZH010000145.1:7054-9125 GCA_964496265.1 uncultured Acidobacteriota bacterium
GCCCCCGTCGAGTTCGTCCTGTTCCAGCGATCGCCGGTCTGCCGCGTGCTTCTCGACGGTCGATGCGATGTGGCGCTGGATCTCATCCTCGATCTGATCGGCCATCCAGGTCCCCGCCGTGGCGATGACCGGAACACCCGCGCAGAGATACTCGACGAACAGCCCGCTACAGCGTGCCCGGTAGCGCTCACGGTCGTAGACCAGCATGCCCACCGAGCTGCGCTGTACCGCCTGGCGGTACGCCTCGGTGGACAGCGGGTAGGGCAGCGCCGAAACCGAGCGGCTCTGCACCTCGGCGGTCAGTCCGATCTCCGGCGCCTGCCCGTTGCGGCGCTGCTGCAGCACCAGGCGAGCGTCGCCGTGAGCGAAGCTGTCGATCGATCGGATCAACTCGCCGAGACGGCCGTAGCCCTTCTCGGCGCGGGCGTGACCCAGGAGGGATACCCGCAGGGGTGTCTCTTCCGCCTCGGCCACCGGTTCGAGCGCCGGATTCCCCGGGTAGGAAAGCTCGCGAAACGCACCGACGTTCAGGGCGCCGTAGTGCTCGGCGATGTGTGCGGTGGGGGTGTAGAAGCGAAGGTCGTGTCCGCCGGCCACCGACAGCGCGTCGCGGAACAGCTCATGGGCGTACTCGGCGACGGGGGAACCGCTCCAGGTCTCCCGGTTGCCGCTGAAGATCGGATAGTGGAACTGCAGGTGCCAGGTGGCCGGCGCGGTCGCGGCCGCGTGCTCCGCCAGGAACCGGGTCAGCGCGGCCAGGTCGAGTTCGGTGACCGTGGGCAGGAACACGTGGTCCCCGGCTCGCAGTTCGGTGGAGCGCATCAGCCGCTCCAGGTTTCGCCGGAAGGAACTCATCCGTACGCGGGATGCCAGGGCGTCGAACATGCCCGGCGTCTCCGGTGCCCGGGTTCCGGGAACGTCGAAGGAGCCGAAGATCGTTTGTTTGCTGTAGCCGCGGAAGCTGAAGAGCGGACGGACGGTGAATGGGCCGGCCTCGGGAGGCACGCGGAAACGACGGTGGGTCGCCAGGACGACCTGCATGCCCCGTTGCACCGCGGCGTGGCCTACCTGGACCGCGTATTCGAAGTGATGGCCGCCGACATTCCGCAGAGAATGATCGACGATGATCAACCGTGGTTGCACGCGTCTCCCGCCCGGCATCTTAGGCTCATGGCCGCCGCTGCAACGCCCCTCCTCGCGGAGTTAAGCCTACCGGACATCGGAGTCGGGCGCCCGTGCCTGCGGCCGAACGCGTATCTTAGCCGAAAGCGGGGGCCTCGGTGCGGATTTGTCGGATCAGGTCTCGACGGGAAGGGATCCGAGCCATTCGGCGCCCCCCTCGGCGTTCAGCCGGAAGGCGGCGGCCCGCAGCAGCACCCCTGCGGCGTCGGCGGCAGCAAGCGCCGCGGCGAAGTCCGGGTCGATTCCCTCGTGGGGCCGCACCCGCTTCGCGTCGTCCCGGGGAACGACGAAGAGAACCACTGCCCGCTGCCCGTCACCGGCGAGGGCGGTCAACTCCTCGACGTGGCGTCGTCCACGCAGGGTCGGCGCGTCGGGGAACAGCGCGACCCCCCGTTCGACCAGGCTGGCCTGCTTGACCTCGATCCAGGTCGTTTCCCCCGCGGCGCCGGTCGCGCGGAAATCGAAACGGCTCTCCCCCTGCCGCACCTCCCGGCGCAGCGCGACGGGGCGGTCGAGGCCCTCGATCGAGCCCGCCCGCAGCAGTCCCTCGGCCAGGTCGTTGGCCCGGGCAGGCTCGAGGGAGACCCAGGGAAAGGGCGGCTCCGGGGAACGCACCAGCGCCGCGGAGTAGTCGGTCTTGCGCCGGCTCCCGGGAGGCGCGGGGCGCAGCCGCAACTCCGCGTCGGGAAGCAGCAGCTCTCGCAGCCGGCCGGGGTCGCCCATGTGCGCCTCGACCTCCCGGCCGTCCGCGAGCCGCGCGCGAGCGCGGTAGTTCGCCACCCGCAGGCGACCGTCTCCGTCTTCGTCGCGGAGGTCTTCCCCCAGCCAGTCGTTCATTCGCTCCACGAACACCCTCGAACTGGTGGCCCGACCCAGCTTGTGAAGTTGC
>CAZBZH010000146.1:0-3601 GCA_964496265.1 uncultured Acidobacteriota bacterium
TACCCCCTTCGGTCGCCACGTACATGGCGCTTCGGCTGTCGGACAGGCGCTCCACGGGGAACTGGTTGGAGGAGTCGGTGTCGTCGAGGAAGGTGCAGGCGGTGATCTCTTCCAGCGCGTTGTCGACGATGGCGATGAAGGCGGCGCCGTCACTGTCCCGCTTGAGTTGCGCCGCGATCTCCCCGGTGTAGAGCGGGCCGAGGAGCACCGCGGTGGTGCCCAGGCGCAGCCCGCGGAATCCACAGGCGGCCTCGACCCGGTCGTTGGTGAACTCGAACTTCTTCACGCACTCGATCGGCGAGTCGGTGGTGTCGCCGTCGCGGAACTCGAGCAGCGAGGGCACGATGCCGAAGCAGGGGCCGGCCTGGGTCTGCATGCCGTTGGGATCGGGGAGGATGATCCGGTCGCCGTCCAGGCCGAACAGATTCCAGGTGACCCAGGCGGGCAGAAAGTTGGTCTGGAAACGGTCGACGTACTCGAAGCTGCCGCCGCTCAGCTTGTACTTGTAGACCCACTGGAGGGACGAGCCCCAGAGCATGCGCGCGTTGGGGTCGTCCAGGTATTTCTTCGTGCCGAACACATGAAAGGGGGAGGTGCCGAAGTCGACGCCGGCGTCGGTCAGGCCCCGGCGCAACTGCACCACCGGGTTCGGGCCGATGGGCCCGGGGTAGGGGGTCGAGGAGCGGGCACCGGCATCCCGGTGGTACTGAGGCCAGGGTGAGTCGATCGACGCCGGATTGCGCGGGAGCTCGCCGTCTGCGGCGTGGAGCGGGGTTGGCACGACGGTGAGCAAGACAAGGACGGCGAGAACCAGGGCGGGCAGTACGAGGGCGGGCGGGACAGCCCCGTTAGGTCGTTGGAACATCCACACCTCCTGTTTGGCCTTCCCGGGCCTTGATTCCGGGCCCGGGTTCTCCGGCCGAGAGCTCCGCGGTGGCGCGGGCCCCGGTCGGGTCGTACGATGTGATACGGCTATCACATCGGAGGCGCAAGGGATTTCCCTGGTTGTTCGGGCGATAATCCAGGGGCATCCGGCCGGCGGCACCGGTGTGCCCCCAGGAGATCCATGAGTGACACGAAGCCGAGTTCCGATCCCTCGCCCCGCACGGGCACGCGGGACCGGCTTGTCGACGCCGCCATCCGGCTGCTGCGCGGAGGGGGCGTTCAGGCGGTGACCACGCCGCGGCTCGCCGCCGAGGTCGGCATCGTGCAGTCCGGCTTCTACCGGCACTTCAAGTCCACCGACGAGTGTCTGCGGGCGGCGGCCTCCCGGATCGGGGGGCGGGTGCGCCGGGTGGTGTTGGAAGACCGGATGTTGAGTGCCATCGCCGACGCCGACGATCCGGTGCGACTGGCGGCGCACTTCGCCCGAATGTTGGAGCTGATGCACGCCGAGTGGGGATTCCTCGAGTTACTGCTGCGTTTTCGTCAGGCGCCGGGGCCGGTCGGGGAGGCCCTGGGCTGGATCCACGGAGACCTGGTGGCGGACCTCGAACGGCATTTCGAGCGGGTCGCCGCGCGCCATGGTGTTTCCCTGGCTCCCGAAGGGAACCGGGAGCTGTCCGAATGGGTGTTGGCCGCGGTGATGTCGGCAGGGGAGCGCTACGCCGCCTCCGACGGAGCGGACCGGGACGGGACGGCGGCCCGGTTGACCGCCTTCATCCTGGCCGGGGCCGCTGCGGTCCTCGGCACCCTGCCCCCCTCCACCGGCCGGCGCTGACGGCAACACTCCGACCAAAGAAAAGGGCCCGCACAAGGCGGGCCCTCGCTTGATTGGACGGTTTCGCGGACTAGGGGCAGTTCGGTCCGTCGATGGCCTCGCGGCCCACGCCCCAGGTACCCGGTCCGCAAGCGTTGCGGCTACGCACCAGGTAGTAGTTGGCCTCGCCGACCAGCGGGTCGGGCTGGGCGTCGGTGAAGCTCTCCGTCAGCACGTTGGTCGCCAGGCAACTGGTCGCCGGCTGGATGCCGTTGGCCTTGAGATCGCTCAGGTCGCCGCCGGAGAGTTCGTAGGTGATCAGGTCGGCGTTGGGGTCGATGGTCGCGTCCCAGGAGATCTGGGTCCGGCTGTCGAAGCGCAGCCCGTTGGCCTCGCCCGCCACCAGGTTGTCCGGATCGGCCGGGGCGCAATCCTGCCCGTCGAGGGTGTCGTCGTTGTCCCGGTCGCCGCCCAGGCGGCGTCCGTTGTTCCGGGGCGCGCACATGAAGGTGATCGGCGCGGTGGCCTCCTCACGCAGCTGGGTGGTGCTCAGGCGGGGCTGGCCGAGGATGTCGGTGCGCCACAGGCCGCCCGAGAGGCGGAAGCGCCGCACGCCGCCGTCGTGGATCGTCGCCGCGGTCAATTCGCAGTGGCGGTTGCGATCGTCGATGTCGGCGATCGGGAGCAGGGTGGCGAGCAGCGCCTCTTCATCGGCGGTGCCGGTCGGCGGCGTACCCTGGGGCACGGTCAGCACCTGGCCCACCGAAGGCTTGTGCTCGGTCGGGAAGTAGTTCTGGAACGCGGCGATGTCCCGGGCGTCCTGGGGCAGCGCCGAGTCGAAGCCGAACTTACGGCCCGAGAGGAAGGTCAGCATGTTCGGCACCGAGCCGTCGTGGATCAGGCCGAAGCCGGTCTTGGCGTCGGTCGGGTTGGCGGTGTCGCCGAAGATCGGACCGCTCTTCTCGTAGATGTTCCGCAGGTGCGGGATCAACAGGTCGTTGTGGTTCGAGGTGAAGTCGGCGTCGTTGCCGTTGAACATGCCCGAAGCCTCGGGAGCGGTCGGCTCCATCGGCTGCACGCCACCCATGGTCCCGTCGGCGGTGCCGAAGTTGGAGAGGGTGTGGCAGCCGGCGCAGGGCGCGGTGCCTCGGATCGGCATGTTCTCGAACAGGTCCTCACCACGAGCCGGGTTGCCCGAGTAGTTCTCGTGGGGGAAGAAGACCAGCTCGTCGGGCAGGGTGTCGTCGACGTTGCGGTACGGGTTCGGCGGGAAGTTGATGCCCAGGGCGAACTCGCGGAACAGGGCCATGTCCTCGTCGGTGAAGCCCTTGTGATCGCCCAGGTCGGCCGTGCCGAGCAGGCCGACGAAGGCGCTGTTGAAGTCGACGAAGGTCGGCTTGTCGCCGCGCCAGTGGAGCGGCTCCATCATGCCGCGCAGGGTCTGGGTCTGCATCGGACCCTTCTGCGGGTCGAACCCGCTCTTGGACGCGCAGATCGCCGGGTCGCAGTCGACCGGGCCGTCGGGCGTCTGGGTCACGAAGCGGATGTTGTCGTTGGGCGTCGAGTAGCCGACGAAGTCTTCCTGGGGCGTGCCGATGTCCCAGGCGTTCATGTCGGTATCGCCGAAGGGGTGGCAGCTGCCGCAGGCGGCGTCGCCGTGTGCCGAGCTGAGAATGCCGTCGTAGAGCAGCCGGCGGCCGTCCTTGATCGTGTCGGAGCTGGGGTCGTGCATCTGTACGTGGCCCATCACCGAGTTGTCGGTGGTATCGACCAGCGCGATGTTGTTCTCGAAGCGGTTTAGCACGTAGAGCCGGTTGAGCGACTCGAGCAGGGCGACGCCCGAAGGGCCTTCACCGGACTCGATGACGTTGGGGTTGGCCCGGTCGGGGCCGAACAGGCAGT
>CAZBZH010000146.1:3616-9106 GCA_964496265.1 uncultured Acidobacteriota bacterium
GAGCCGAAGGCGGTCAGGTATCCGGTCGAGCCGGTGGAGTTGAAGACCAGTTGCCCCGGCTGGTGGATGCTCGCCATCCGCTCGGCCAGGTTGGTCGCCGGGTCGCTGCTGCGATCGATGTGGTCGTTGACGTCGATGCGGTTGACGCTGGGCGTGGTCAGATCGACGATGGTCAGCTGGTTCTCGATCACGTGGCCTTCGATGCCCTCGGGGTGCTCGAAGCGGAGCAGGTTGCGGGCATCGGTGTTGGGCACGTAGATGTGTCCGTTGGCCGGGTTGATCGCCATGTTGAACAGGGTCGTGCCGAGGCCCGAGACCTCCTGGACGATCGTGTTGGTCGCGGCGTCGATGACGAACAGGTCCTTGTCCGGCAGACGGAAGGGCAGGCAGTGGGTCCAGTCCTGGCCGTCGGTATCCTCGAAGGCCTGGGTCGCCTCGTTCCACTGCACCACCAGGCCGGTAGGCGGAAGCTGGGGCGCCGGCGGATCGAGCAGCGGATCCGGGTTGCGGTCCACGCCCGGCGGCATCGACGGGTAGGGGTTGGGCGCACCGTCGCAGACCATGTGGTTGCGGCCCAGGGCGTTGAGCATGTTGTTGCGCAGGATCTGCGGGATGTCCTGGATCACCATGTCGTTGATCACCGCGGTCTGGTTGCCGGAGTTCAACATCACCGCGTAGACCTGGGTGCCGTCAGGCGAGACCTGCAGGGTGCGGGTGTCCTGGTTGAACAGGTCGATGCGCACGGTGGGCAGGCTCAGGTCGTTCAGGTCGAAGACCTCGACGGCGTCCTCCTGGGAGACCGAGACGAACGCCTTGTTCTGGGCGAAGACCACGTCGGTGGGCTCGTCCAGGGTGCGGATGTCCTCGGTGGTGATTCCCGCGACCACGTCCACGATGGCGATCGAGTCCGACAGGTGGTTGACCACCCACAGCTCGGTGTTGGTGCGGAAGGTCAGCGAGATCGGCTCGAGTCCGGTCCGGATCGAGTGAACGTGCTTCAGCGTGCCGTTCACCGGGCTGATCTCGTAGATCTCGACCATCGCGTCAGGCGTGTTGATCGCCGCGAGGCGATCGCCGGCCGGGCTGATGGCGATGGGCTTGTTATGCCCCGTTTCGAAGTTGGTGTACGACTCGTCGACGAACTGAGCGGAGGCCGTCCCGCCCAGCAACAGCACGAGAGCCACCGTGAGTAGCTTCTTGGTCATTCTGTGTCCCCCCTAGCCATCCCGCTAGGACATTGCGGCCCGCGAAGGCGAGCGCGTCGGAATCGACTCCGAATCCCCGATCGGAGTCGCAGAACGTGAAGAAAATACAGCTTTCACCCTGCCGTTGCACCCATTGTTTCACGATCGTATTCAGGGTGTCCACCGGGGTATTGAAAGAATTTCCCTGTTGTCGAGGTAGCATTCGGCGGGTGTCCAGCGTTGAGGTGGGAGCATGCCCGGCAGAAATCGGCGGGCTGCTAGAATCCCGGCTTCCCGGGGGAGTGAAATGAGCGAGGAATCCAAGTTTTTGCCGGTCGATGAGCAGATGGCGCTGCTGACCCGCGGCGTGGTCGACCTGACGACCGAGAAAGAGCTGCGGGCCAAGCTCGAACGCTCGTTCAAGAGCGGCAAACCCTTGACGGTCAAGGTCGGTTTCGATCCCACGGCTCCGGATATCCACCTGGGGCACACCGTCCTGCTGCGCAAGATGCGGCACTTCCAGGATTGTGGGCACCGGGTGATCTTCCTGATCGGGGACTTCACCGGCATGATCGGCGACCCCACCGGGCGCTCGAAGACCCGGCCTCCGCTGACCCCCGAGGACATTGCCCGCAACGCCGAGACCTACAAGAACCAGTGCTACAAGGTGCTCGACGAGGAGGCGACGGAGATCCGCTTCAACAACGAGTGGCTCGGAGCCCTGACCTCGGCGGAATTCATCCGGCTGGCCGCCAGCTACAACGTGGCCCGCATGCTGGAACGGAACGACTTCAAGAAGCGCTACAACGCCGGTCAGTCGATCTCACTCCACGAGTTCATGTACCCGTTGGCCCAGGCCTACGACTCGGTGGCGCTGGAAGCGGATGTGGAGCTCGGCGGCACCGACCAGTTGTTCAACCTGAACGTGGGCCGGGACATCATGCCGGGCTACGGCCTGGATCCCCAGGTGGTGTTGACCACGCCGCTGCTCGAGGGACTCGACGGCGTGGAGAAGATGTCCAAGTCGCTGGGCAACTACATCGGTATCGAGGAACCGCCCAAGGAGATCTTCGGCAAGATCATGTCGATCAGCGACGAGCTGATGTGGCGCTACTACGAGCTGTGCACCGATATCTCGCTGGAGGCCATCGAGAGCATGAAGCAGATGGCCGGCGAGGGGAAGCTGCATCCCAAGCGGGCCAAGGAAGGGCTGGCCATGCGCATCATCACCGACTTCCACGACGAGGCGGCGGCCGAGGCGGCGATGCAGGAGTTCCAGCGGATCTTTCAGCAGAAGGAACTTCCCGACGACATGCCCGAGGCGACCATCGCCATCGGCGACGGCACGGTCCATCTACCGGGGGCGCTGCTCGAACTGGGCTTCGTCAAGTCCAAGGGAGAGGCGGTGCGTCTGATCGCCCAGGGGGGCGTCAGCCTCGACGGAGAGCGGGTGCCCGCGGGCACGATTCATCTGACGTTGGCAAGCGGCGATACCCACGTGGTCAAGGTCGGCAAACGCCGCTTCGCCCGGGTCACCTTCAAGTAGGCGCCGCCAAGGGAGGCGCCCTGGCCGCCGCGCCTCGACCGGCTAGATCGACTCCCGGACCTTGCACGCCGAGGGCGCCGAGGAGGGCCGGATCGCGCCGCTCGAGCTGAATCCGTAGTGCCCCTCGTAGTCGGCGGTCATCGGCGCCACCAGGAAGAACCGGTCGCCGCTCTGGGGCCAGACCAACTCGCTGAGATCGGCGCCCGCCGAACAGTCCGCCGGTGAGTGGTCGAAGCTGCCGCTGCGCAGCACGTCGAGGCTACCCTCGTAGAGCGCGTAGTCGATCGCCTCCCGGGAGGCGGAGGCGTCCCAGCGGATGCTCAGCGCCCCCGAGGAGTCCTTGTCGACCCGCACCGATCCCGCCGGGACCGAGCCCGCCACCGGAGCCGGAGGCTGGATCAGGTCGAAGGCGGAGGACACCGAGCTACTGCACGCGGTGGGGAACGGATCGGGGGTCGGCTGAATCAGGTTGTGGCGCACCACCCGGACGAGCACGTCGCTGGCGCCACTGCCCGGCGTGATCCAGCCGTAGTAGCCATCATTGGCTTCGCCGCTGCGAATGGTCGACCACTGGGTGCCTCCGTCGGTGGAGAACTCCAGATCGACGGTGCCGTCGTCGCCGCTGGACTCGGTGCTGCTGGTCCACTGGATCGCCACGGCGGTGCCGGTCTCCACGTCGCTCCCGGTGGGGGAGGTCACGGTCAGGGTGTGGGGGTAGAAGCAGTGGGCGATGTCCCGGTCGTCGTCACCGAGGCGAGGGCCGCGGTTGCCGTAGAAGGTGGCCCGCATGATCGCGTCGGCGGTGGTCGAGTGGCCGAAGCCCAGGGCGTGCCCGAGCTCGTGGGTCGCCACCTCGGCCAGATTGTCCGGGTTGGCCAGCAGGCACTCGAAGTTGTTGTTGAAGATCACGTAGCCGGTCAGGATCGGGTAGAACTCGGCGCCGTTGACGGTGCTCTGGGGGGTTGTGGAGCGGTAGTAGCCGCCCCAGGCGATGGTGCCGCTACATCCGCTCGGGTCGGGGACCTCGCCGTAGGGGTCGTCGAACAGGACGATGTTGACCCCGGAGTAGGACTGGGTCGGACCCTGGGCGAAGTTGGCCTGATAGTCGTAGGCGGTGTTCCCGGGAGCGAGGATCACCCGGGCCTCGGGCACGTCGTTCCAGGCGTCCATGCCCCGCTGGATCTCGGCGACCGCGGCGGCGGCATTGCCCAGCGGGTTGCCCGTCGGGTCGATGTTGAATGGAACGGTGGTGCCGCTGTCACTCTGGTACCAGCGGCTGGGGCTCCCCAGCGGGGTAAAGGCGGCCTGGACCTCTCCGTCGGCCACCGTCGAGGCGGCCACGTCCCGCACCAGGCGGGAGTGCTCCGGCGGGCGGCGTTCCCAGCGGGTGCTGGGCGTGGGGGCGGCGGAACCGGCGCGGAAGGGGATGGGGCGTCGTCGCTCGACGCCGGGACCGGGCACCGCGGCGCTGACCGAGATCAGGTCGTTCCAGCCGATCGTATCGACGCTACCGTCTCGATGGTCGTGATGCTCGCGGAAGGGTTGGGGCATCTCGCCGACCATGTGTCCGGCCATCAGGCGCTCGCCGACCCGGTGTCCGTGGTCGTCGAGCCGCTCCTGGAAGTTGCCCTGGAACGCGCCGACGGTGCGCAGGGCTCCGTCGCCGGCGGGTTCCAGGAAGGCGAAGACCCGCTGGCCCGGGCGGTAGACCGGGCTGCCCTCGACCACATGTTCCACGGCGCCGAAGCGCCCACCGGATTCCCGCAGCACGACCTCGCTCAGGTCCGCCGGGCCGCGGTGTACCGTCTCGACCGAGAGGGTTACGTAGGTCGCGATCCGTCCGCTCTCCGGGTCCATCGCCGACTCCACCGAGGTCGGAGTGGCCTCGACGATCAGCGTGGCCCGGGAGGCCAGCGCTTCGGGAGGCATGTAGACCGAAGTCAAGCCGAAGGCATCGGTGGCCAGTCCGGCGATGGCCGCGAACCACAGGACGACCAACCAGGGGGTGGCCGCGAGGAGGCGGTGGATCGGATGGGGCGCGGCGACGGCGCGGGCCCGTGTGGCTCGAGTTCGTTGCATCGGGGTCTCTCCACGATCCAACGTCGCCCGCGAACGGGCCGGATTCAACAGCCTCAGGGAGTTCTCCGGACGGTCTCCGAGCGCGCCGGGGGCTATCCGCTCTTGTCCGGTCTGTCGCCGCACAAGCTGTCGGCGTTGGCTGCCGCGGGGGCGCCGGCCCGGCCGGGAATGACGGAAACGGAATCGTTCCGGAGGGTGGTGGGAGGCTGCTAGTCTTGGGGTGCCCGCTCGTGTTTCGCGGCGGGGCAGGAGGTTCGATGTCCACCGAAACCGGGATCCCAGGGCTCTCCAAACTGGAGTGGCTCGAGTGCTCCAACTGCAGCGCCGCCTTCGACGCCCGTCAGCTGATCGGGCTCTGCGACCGCTGCAGCGGCGTGTTGCTGGCGCGCTACCGGCTGGACGAGGCCTCCCGGACCCTGTCGCCCGCCACGATCCGCAACCGCAACCCGAACCTGTGGCGCTACGCCGAGGTGCTGCCCGGCTCCGACGACCCGGTCAGTCTGGGCGAGGGGATGACTCCGCTGCTGCGTGCGGGCTTCCTCGCCAAGGATCTGGGTCTGCCCCATCTCTACATCAAGGATGAGTCCCGCAACCCGACCGGCTCGTTCAAGGCGCGCGGCATGACCACCGCGGTAACCATGGCGCGGCAGCTGGGCGCCCGCAGGGTGGCGCTGCCCTCGG
>CAZBZH010000147.1:0-9104 GCA_964496265.1 uncultured Acidobacteriota bacterium
TGGGGTGCCGCGCCCTGGGCCGTCTGAGCCTTCGAGGCGGCTCGCATGCGCGCGGCGCTCTGCATCATCGACGTGCAGCCGGGGCAGGGCACCGCGTCGGCGCCCTCGACCATGCGCTCGTCGAGAAGGAAGCTGCGGCGGCATTCGGAGCAGATGAACTCGATCTTCATCGGGAACTCCCGGGGCGCGCGTCGGCGACCCCCGGCAAGTAGGTCATCGGGTCGACGGCCACGCCGTTCCGCTGAACCTCGAAATGACAGTGATGTCCGGTCGCGTTACCGCTGCGTCCGACATCGGCGATCCACTGGCCCCGCTCGACACGGTCTCCCTTGTCGACGCGGTTCTGAGCGTTGTGTGCGTAGAGGGTGCGCAGGCCGTCGTCATGTTCGACGATGACCGTCTTGCCGTAGCCGCGCATGGTGCCGGCGAAATGAACCCGGCCGTCGGCGGCGGCGAGGATACGATGGTCGCTGCCCCGCAGGTCGACCCCCTTGTGGGCGCGGCCTCCCCGGGGTGCCCCGTAGTGAGAAAGGATCCGGGCATTGCGCACCGGCCACGAGAACCCGGGCGTTCCCTGAACGCTCCCGGGGCGCGGCTCGACCTCGCGGGTGTCGGCCCGCTCGGTGATCGGTGCCGCGGGGCTGTCGGCGACACCCGGCTCCGGCAGCGGAGCGGGGTAGGGGGGCACGTGACGGTGCTCCCGGGCGCCGGGCACCCATAGGCGGATCCCGGTCTCGAGCTCCGAGGGATCGGTCAGGCCGTTGGCCTGCATCAGCTCGCTGACGGTCAGGCCGTAGACCCGGGCGATGCGCCACAGGGTCTGCCCCTTCTCGACGGTGTGGGCGATTCCCGGGCCGTCGCCGACCACGGTGACCTTCGATTCGGCCGGGCGTGCCGGGCGGGGATCGAGGCTCCGCTGGGAGCCGGCGCAACCCTGGGCCAGGAGCGCCAGAACGGCGATCAACGCCGTCGCGATCGCCCCGATACCGGCCTTTTCATTAAGGAGCGTACGCATCCAGGGGACTATAAGTCCCGAAACACGCCGGAACAAGGCGAGGGCCCCGCCGAAACGGGGCCCTCAAACCGGGTCGATGCCAAAAAACGGACGGGCGGTGATCCCCCCCGGAAGTTTGCGTGCCAATCCCACCGCCCGTCCCCGAGGCACGGGGCCGAGAGGCCCGCCCGCGGCAGGCCCCTGGGGCTTCGCTACCGGCGCAGGTCCGGCGCCGGCAGGTCGCGGCCCTCGAGCCGTGCGATCTGCCAATCCATGAGATAGATCTCCCGATGCAGGCGGTTCAGCCGGTCTTCCAGCTTGCTCTTCAGCCCCTGGCGCTGGGAGCCGGTGAAATCGCCGCCGCCGACCGAGTAGGCCGCGTCGATCCGGGCCATCTCGTAGTCCAGCTCGGCCTGCAGCCGGTCCCGCCAGTACTCGAGGGTCCGGCGTTCGGAGCCGCGAGCGTGGCTCTCGGCGATCCAGGCCGAGACGTCGATATCGACGTCGGAAAGGGCCGAACCCTGGACCGGGAGCGGCTTCAAGCCGACAAGATCGGCGTTGGTGTAGACCTTGGTGCCGGCCTTGGAACCGGACCCGAGGCGCTCCAGAGAGCGGTTGTCGTAAGAGTCTTGCGCGGCCGCGGTGCCGCCGAGCAGCAAGGCCACGGCGCACAGCAGGGAAAGCCTGCAGATGTGCTTCATGATGGAACCTCCAAATCCCCACCCCGATGGGTACGCGATTTCATTTACGTGATCGGCTGGAGGGTTCAACCGCGATTCGCGGCCGGGAGGCGGATTCCCCGGCGGGGGAACCGGATAAGGGCGAATAACGTTGCAACAGGCGTGTATCTAACGGTGACTGGGCGCCGATCCGGCCCGAGGTTGACCGGCCGAGGCGAGTCGTCCTAGTCTCTACACCCCAGACTCTTTCGATTTCTTCAAGACCGGAAACCCCCTGTGGGGCAGGAGTTTGCGATGGGCCTGCTGGAAAGACTGCGCAAAGAGCTGATCGACATTATCGAGTGGCTCGACCACACCCGGGACACGCTGGTCTGGCGTTTCCCGCGCTACCGCAACGAGATCAAGAACGGCGCGCAGTTGATCGTGCGCCCGGGCCAGATGGCCATCTTCGTGCACCGCGGCGAGATCGCCGACGTGTTCGAACCCGGCAACTACAAGCTGACCGCCGACAATCTGCCGATCCTCTCGACGCTGCAGGGCTGGAAGTACGGGTTCGAGAGCCCGTTCAAGTCCGAGGTCTACTTCGTCAACACCCGGCAGATCACCGAACTGAAGTGGGGCACGCCCAACCCGATCATGCTGCGGGATCCGGAGTTCGGTCCGATCCGCCTGCGGGCCTTCGGCGTCTACGCGCTCAAGGCCAGCGACCCCCGGGCATTGCTCAAGGAGTTGGTCGGCACCGACGACTCCTTCGAGGCGGACGAGATGCTCGAGTTGATGCGCGGCATCATCAACAACGCCTTCGCCGACGTGCTCGGCAGTTCGCAACTGGCGGCGCTGGATCTGGCCGCCAACTACGGCGAGCTGTCGGAGAACCTGCGCCAGGCGGTGATCGAACGGGTCGACGACGAGTACGGCCTGGATATCCCGCAACTCAACATCGTCAACATCTCGTTGCCCGAAGAGGTGGAGAAGGCGCTGGACACCCGCAGCAGCATGGGGGTGATCGGCGACATGAACCGCTTCCAGCAGTACCAGATGGGCCAGGCGATGACCGCCGCCGCCGAGAACCCGGCGGGCGGAGGCGCGGCCGAGGGCATGGGGCTGGGCATGGGCTTCGCCATGGCGGGCAAGATGATGCAGGGCTTCCCCGGCGGGCAGGGCGCCGCGCCCGGCGCCGCCGGCATGGCTCCGCCGCCGCTGGCGCCGAGCTATCACGTCGCGGTCAACGGCCAGGCCACCGGTCCGTTCAGCATGGAGCAGATCGGCGCCGCCATCGCCTCCGGGCAGATCACCGCGCAGACCCTGCTCTGGAGCGCGGGGATGGCCAACTGGCTGCCGGCGGGACAGATCCCGCAGTTGGCCGGCCAGTTCGGACCGCCGCCGCCGCCGATCCCGTCCTGACCGGGGGCGTTAGATGAGCGCCACGGAAGGTTCTGCCGACGCGGCCGCTGTCGAAGTCGAAGGCACCGTCGATCCGCTGGAGGTGGAGCCCGAAGGTCCGACCAGCCGCACGTTTCCCTGTGAGGCGTGCGGCGGCGAGCTCGAGTTCCACATCGGGGCCCAGACGCTGCGCTGTCCCTTTTGCGGTGAGGTCAAGGATCTCGACCAGGATCCCGAGACCGCCGTCCGCGAACAGGACTACGCGGCGATGCTCGAGCGCCTGCGGGAGATGCGGGCCAAGTCGGAGGAGGACGCGGCCGCGGTCGACGGCGAGGATCTCAAGGAGATCCGCTGCGATTCCTGCGGCGCCAACGTTCAGTTCCAGGGCACGCTGACGGCACGGCACTGTTCGTACTGCGGCGTTCCCCTGCAACTGGAGAAGGTCCACGAGGCGACCGACCGGGTCCCCGTCGACGGCGTGCTGCCGTTCCTTATCGACAAGAAGACCGCCGCGGCGAATCTGCGCAAATGGGTCAAGTCCCGCTGGTTCGCTCCCGGGGACTTCCTGAAGCGAGGGGCCGATGGGCGCTTCGACGGCGTGTTCATTCCCTACTGGACCTTCGACTCGGCGACCCGCACCGCCTACACCGGCCAGCGGGGGGATCACTACTACGTGACCCAGGGCAGCGGGAAGAACAAGCGCCGGGTGCGCCGCACCCGCTGGCGCAGTGTCTCCGGCCGCTTCCAGCGTTTCTTCGACGACGTGCTGGTCATCGCCGGCAAGGGGCTGCCCCGGGCGCGGATCGAGTCGCTGGAGCCCTGGCCGTTGGACAAGCTGGTGCCCTTCTCCCCGGGACTGCTGGCCGGCTTCCTGGCCCGAACCTACGACGTGGAACTGGAGCAGGGCTTCACCATGGGCCGGGACGCCATGGAGGCGGCGCTTCAGCGTGACGTGCGGCGGCGAATCGGCGGCGACGTCCAGCGCATCACCTCGATGGACAGTTCCTATGACGCCATCACCTTCAAGCACCTGCTGCTGCCGGTCTGGATGCTGGCCTATCGCTACCAGGGCAAATCCTTCCAGGTGGTGGTCAACGCCGGGACCGGCGAGGTCCAGGGGGACCGGCCCTGGAGCCTGTGGAAGATCGCCCTGGCGGTGCTGGCCGGGTTGGTGGTGGTCGGCGGATTCGTGCTGATCCAGTCGCTGCGCTGAGCCCGGCCCGGCCCCCCATTGGCGGGCACGGCCCGCTGCCGGGTAGCATGTTAGGCTATGGAGCAGTAGCCCGGCGGTTCCCGCCGGAGACCCGTTCCGGAGGAAAAACGACCATGAGTGAATACGGTTCGATGTACCAGCCCACGCCTGTCGAGGCGTTGGGTGTCGATCGTCGCGCCCGCTTCATCGTGCGCACCTACAACCATCTGTTCATGGCGATCCTCGGCTTCGTCGGCATCGAGGTGGCGCTGTTCAAGACCGGCATCGCCGCGACCATCGCCGCGCCGATGCTGAACAACTGGCTGCTGGTCCTCGGCGGATTCATGGTGGTCAGCTGGCTGGCCTCCCACGCCGCGAGCCGGGCAACCTCGCTACCGGCGCAGTACGCAGCACTGGTCGGCTTCGTCTTTGCCCAGGCGTTGATCTTCGCGCCGATCCTCTACATCGCCCACTACCAGGTCGGCGGCGGTGTGATCGAGAGCGCGGCCCTGGTGACCATGGTCGCCTTCGCCGCACTGACCGGCATCGCCTTCTGGACCCGCAAGGACTTCAGCTTCCTCGGCAGCATCCTGCGCTGGTCCTTCGTCGTGGCGTTGATCGCCATCGGTGCGTCGTTCCTGTTCGGCTTCCAGTTGGGCACCTGGTTCTCGGTCGCCCTGGTAGGTCTTGCCGGCGCGGCGATCCTCTACGACACCAGCAACATCCTGCACCACTACCCCGAAGATCGTTACGTCGGGGCGGCGCTGGGGTTGTTCTCCTCGGTGGCGCTGATGTTCTGGTACATCCTGCGCATCTTCATGAGCCGTGACTGATCTCGACCCATCAAGCAAGCACTCAAAACGAAGGGCGGCCCCAGGGCCGCCCTTTTCTCGTCCAGCACTCGGTTGGTCGCTAGAGGCTGCGGGCGAACTTCCAGCTCTCCCAGCAGGCGATGCCGTACATCAACGCCGGGGCCAGGATCGCCAGGATCAGCATCAGCGGTGAGCCGCTGAGGGCCAGTAGGCCCGAGAGCGCCGCGGGAATCGACCACAGCGTCATCCGGTCGGCCGCGTAGCGGTTGGTCGGATACCACTTCTCGTCGGACTCGAGAGATGCGGCAAAGCGCGCTCCGTAGACGCCGTTGCGCGGAACCTTGCCCTGCCGCATGGGGATGACCAGGACCACCACAAGGATGGCGAGCAGGATGTTCGTGAAGACGATGGCCAGTGGTAACGCCATGGGGTACCTCCCTTCCTGAGAAAAAAGATACCCCGGAGTGCAAGGGTTATTCGCGGGTCATGCCCTAATCCCGCAGCAAGGTCGCCAGGCTGGAGCGGGCGGCGAGCTCGGTCTGGGCGTTCCGCAGCTGCTCCAGCCACCGCTGGGCGCCGCTCTCCCGGCCCCGGTCGGTCAGTTCGTAGCCGATGTGCAGCAGCTCCCCGGCGCCGACCGCTTCGGGGGGCTGGGCCAGGGCGTAGGTGTTCTCGTTGCGGTCGAGGCGGTGCAGGATGCCGTGCTCGACCAGCGCACCGGTCATGTGCTGGACCACCTGCAGCGGCAACCCCAGGGACTCGACCAGATCCCGTTCGCTGGTGGGATGTCCCTCGGCGAAGCGCTGGGCCACGGTGCGGGTCAGCGCCACCACGGTCAGCGGATCGACGAAGCCTTCGTGTTCGGGCTCCGGCTTGCGTTTGCGTTCTTCGAGCGCCTCGCGGCTGACGGTCTGGTGCGCGGCGGCGATCTCGAGCCCCCACATCACCACCATCCACATCAGGTAGACCCAGAACATGAACAGGGGAATCAAGCCCAACGAACCGTAGAGCTGGCGGATCGAGATGGCGTTTTCCATGTAGGCGCCCAGCGACGCCTTACCCAGCGAGAGGAACAGCGCGGCCACCGCGGCGCCGAGGGCCGCCGAGGGTGCGGCGACGAATGTGTTGGGCACCATGCGATAGATGATGAAGACGATCAGCCACAGCAGCAGCAGCGACCAACTCCAACCCAGCGCACCGATGACGCCGTCCCACGCCTGGACATCCTGGATCGCCCGCTCGACCTTGCCGTCGACGTAGAAGATCGCGGCCAGCCCCGCCGGCGCCAGGCACAACACGAACCAGTAGTTGGGTACCCGCCGCACCCAGGAGCGCCCCCGGGGCGCGTGGTAGATCGTGTTGAAGCTGTTCTCGATGGTGACCATCAACCCGAGTGCCGAGTAGACCAGCACCCCGACGCCGACCCATCCGATGGCGGTGACGTTGATCGATTCCACCTGGGACAATAAATCGAGCAACCATTGGCTCAGCGTCTGGCTCCCGGTTTGTCCCGCTCCTGCAAAAACTCTAATTTCGCCAAGTCCCATGGTGAGCAGCAAACGTTCGGTGCTCGCGTAGAAACGATCCCATCCGCTGAGCGCCCGCACCACCAGGGTGCCCACGACAAGCACCGGCAATAAACCGAACAACGTGCGGAAAGAGAGCGCTGCCGCCATTTCCTGGGCACGGTTGGTGCCCAGCCGTTTCGCGCCGTGCAGACCGAGCAGATAGGTAAAGCGCAAGGTGCGTTGACCGCGATTGAGTTCGGCGTGTGGTTCGTGAACCAGTCGCGAGACCCGTCCGCGCCAACCGTTGAATGGATTGCCCAGCATGTGCACTCCTTGCGTTGCATCGTATTGGGAGCCCGGTTCTGTTAACCTCGGGTTCCCCCTCTCCATCCCACCCCAGGGGACGGAGTCCTGCAGCGAGTATAGGTCCGGCAAAAATCTTTGTGACTTTTGTCGTGCCCTCGAATCTACCTACATGACTGCCCCAGTGGCTCGGCGGTTCGCACCGAAAAGGTCGAGCAGAAGCAGCCACTATTGAATTACTTGAAATCTGTGAAGGTGGCGACGTGTGGGTTGCCATCCAAGGAGGAGTGGAGATGAAAGTGCGTATGTCCCAGTGCATCGTCGCGGTGGCTGTGTTGGCCCTGTGTGTGCCGGTTTTCGCCCAGGGCGATATCGCCAAGCTGGAGGCCGGAAATGAACTGCTGCCGCCGGCCGCCAAGCCCGGTGAGTGCTACGCCCGTGTCTACGTGTCGCCGAAGTACGGCACCGAAACCGAGCGTGTCCTGACCCGTGAAGCCTCGTCCCGCGTCGAGATCGTCCCGGCCAAGTACGAGTGGGTCACCGAGCGTGTTCTGGTCAAGGAAGCCAGCAAGCGCCTCGAAGTGGTTCCGGCCAAGTACGAGTGGGTTGAGGAGCGGATGCTGGTCAAGCCCGCGGCCAAGAAGATCGTCGAAGTTCCGGCTCAGTGGGAAACCGTGACCGAGCGCGTGCTCGATCGCCCCGCCCACACGGTCTGGAAGAAGGGCACCGGCCCGCTGCAGAAGGTCGACAACGCCACCGGCGAGATCATGTGTCTCGTCGAGGTTCCCGCGAGCTACAAGACCGTGACCAAGCGCGTGCTCAAGGCCGCCGCCACCACGCGTGAAGTCGAGATCCCGGCCGAGTACAAGACCGTCAAGAAGCAGGTCATGACCAACCCGCCGACCACCCGTGAGATCGAGATCCCGGCCGTCTACGACACCGTCAAGACCCGCCGCCTGGTGAAGGACGCCGAGTCCCGCACCATCGAGATCCCGGCCGAGTACAAGACCGTCACCCGTACCATCCAGACCACCGACGGCCGCATGGAGTGGGCCACGGTGCTGTGCGAGACCAACGCCACTCGCAGCACGATCATGAGCATCCAGCGCGCCCTCAAGGCCGCCGGCTACAACCCCGGCGACATCGACGGGGTCATCGGTAGCGACACCATGAGCGCCGTCCGCTCGTACCAGAAAGCCAAGGGCCTGGCCCAGGGTTACCTGACCTACGAGACCATCGATTCCCTCGGAATCAAGCTCTAGGCGACCGCGAGCTCTAGGCGACACCGCAATCGTTAGGCGATACCGCCATCGAACGGCAAAAGGGCCCCGCAAGGGGCCCTTTTTTTGTCTCCGCGTCCCCGCCGGAACCCGCCGGCATGGCTCACCCGGTTCTCCCCCTCTTCTCGCAAGCCTGTTGCAGGCGTGGGAAAAAACTTTTCTGCGCTCGTTGTGACTTTCCGTCCCCACCGAGGTCTGTGGCTTTGAGGGCGGGGGAACCGCCGGGAGGGGAAACGATGGATTTCAACGCTTTGTGGAACTCGATACTGGACACGCTGGGAGGGTCGCTGCCGACCATCCTCGGCGCGCTGGCGATTCTCGTCGCCGGTTGGTTCGTCGCGCTCGTCGTTCGCGCCGCCGTCCGCCGCTCGCTGAAGCTGGTCGGCCTGAACAAGCGCCTGGCCTCGGGCACCGAGAAGCCGCTGGACGTCGAGTCGGGCATCAGCGCCGGGGCCTACTACGTGGTGCTGGTGCTGGCGTTGATCGCGTTCCTCAACGTGTTGGGGCTGGGACTGGTCTCCGGCCCCCTCGAGGCATTCGCCCAGCGGGTCTTCGACTACATGCCCCAGCTGTTCGCCGGTGCGGCGCTGACGCTGGTGGCCTGGCTCGTCGCCTCGGTGCTGCGCAAGGGGGCGACCCACGCCCTGGCCTCGACCCAGGTCGATGAGAAGCTCTCCTCCGCCGCCGGCGTCAAGCCGATCAGCGAGAGCGCGGGACAGACCCTCTACGCCCTGACCCTGCTGGTGTTCCTGCCGGCGATCCTCGGCGCCTTCGGCATCACCGGCCTGCTCGGCCCGGTGCAGTCGATGGTCGACGAGGGGCTGAGCATGCTGCCCAACGTGCTGGCCGCCGTGCTCCTCGGTGTGGTCGGCTGGATCGTGGCCCGCATCGTCCGCAGCCTGGCGGTGCACCTGATGAACACCGTCGGCGCCGATCGGATCGGCGTCAAGGC
>CAZBZH010000148.1:0-9078 GCA_964496265.1 uncultured Acidobacteriota bacterium
AACATCTTCGTCCAGAACCCCGAAGCGGGCATGTGGGTCGTCGAGGTCATCGCCAGCGAGATCGTGCAGGACAGCCACGTGGAGACCCCGGAGCTGGACGCCGACTTCGCGCTGGTCACCAGCGGCGGCCTGATCATCGACTGCACCTCCGACGCCAGCATCTCCTTCACCCCGCCGGCCCACGCCTGCGAGGACACCGCGACGATCCGGGTGGTCGACTGCGACCCCAACCTGGACGACGCTCTGCTCGACACCGTGACCGTTCAGGTGTTCTCCACCTCCGATCCCTCGGGTGAGGCGGTGGTGCTGACCGAGACCAACCCGGCCAGCGGCACCTTCGTCGGCACCGTGCCGGTCAGCGAGTTCGACGACGTCGGTATCGTCGGCGTCGCCGAGGGGGACCTGCTCACCGCCGAATACCTCGACGCCGACGACGGCATGGGCGGCATCGACCTGCTCAAGACCGCCAACGGCAGCGTCGACTGCTCGTCGCCGGTGATCTCCAACGTCCAGGCGCCCGATGTCTCGGCCCGCCGGGCGACGATCACCTTCGACACCGACGAAGCCGCCCGGGGTACCGTGCGCTACGGCACCACCTGCAGCAACCTGGACGGCACCGCGGGCAACGCCCGCTTCGAGACCGCTCACAGCGTGCTGATCACCGGCCTGCAGGAGAACACCGACTACTACTACGCCGTCGACGCGGTCGACACCGTGGGCAACGCCAGCACCGACGACAGCGGCGGCCTCTGCCACCGCTTCACCACCCCCGACGTCGCCGACTCCTTCACCGAGTCGTTCACCGGCGATCAGGACACCGACGGCATGACCCTGACCTTCAGCCCCAACGGCTCCGGCGAGTTCTACGAGGGCTGCACCACCGCGGCGGCGGCCTTCCCCACCGATCCGGCGGGTGGTACGACGGTCAGCCTGGGCGACGACGCGTCCAACCTGGTCACGCTGACCGGCGCGACGGTCTCGCTCTACGGCACCAGCTACTCCGAGTTCTACATCGGAAGCAACGGCTTCATCACCTTCACCACCGGCGACACCGACTACACCGAGACCCTCGAGGATCACTTCCGCCTGCCCCGGATCTCGGGCCTGTTCGACGATCTCAACCCGTCGAGCGCGGGCACGGTGAGCTGGCGGCAACTGGCCGACCGGGTGGCGGTGACCTGGGAGAACGTGCCGGAGTACAGCACCTCGAACCAGAACAGCTTCCAGATCGAGATGTTCTTCGACGGCACCATCGCCATCACCACCCTGGCCACGGCATCCGCCGATTCGATCGTCGGTCTGTCCGCCGGCAACGGCACCCCCACCGACTTCGTCGAGAGCGACCTCGGCTCGATGGCGGTCTGCGGCGCCACAGGCGGCGGTTCGGTACCCGGCGAGGCGGGTGTCGGCGTGCCGTTGACGGTCAGCGGCTACGACCGGGTGACCGACACCCTGACGGTGAGCTACGGCGTGCCCTGCTCGGCGGTCGGCCACACCATCGAGTACGCCCCGCTGACCCGCGCCGATCTCCAGAGCTACGCCTGGAGCGGCCAGGAGTGCGGCCTCGACACCAGCGGCGTCCACGCCTGGAACGCGTCTGGGGCGCCCCAGTCGATGTTCTTCATCGTGGTGGCGCACAACGGTAGCGAAGAGGGCTCCTACGGACAGGCCGGCGACGGCAGCGAACGTCCCGAGGATGTGGCCAACGCCACCTGCCCGATTCCCCAGAACCTCGTCGACGTCTGCCAGTAGACCTCGACGCAAGACGAACTCAATCCACGGGCTGCGACCTTTCGGTCGCGGCCCGTTTTCGTTTCCGGCCCCTGCCGCGTCTTGCCCGGCTCATCGGGCGCGCACATATTCCGCCCCATGAGCGCCCCTGCCGAAAACCTGCCGGTCCATCCGTTCCCCCTCGAAACCCTGACGATCCAGGGCCCCGAGGGAACCCGTGCCCCGATCCAGATCGCGATCCCCAGCCGCGAGCGGTTTCGCGCCGATGAGATCCTGGGTCAGGCGGAGTACGCGCTGCCCACCGCGCGCAGCCACAACGGACCGCTGACCGTCATCGATGCCGGCGCCAACATCGGCCTGTTCGCGCTTTACATGAAGTTCGTCGATCCGAACGCAACCGTGCACTGCTTCGAGCCGGTGCCCACCACCCTCGGCCTGCTGGAGCACAACGTGGCGGCACTGCCCCGGGTCCACGTGCATCCCTTCGCCCTGGGCCGGGGCGAACGCGAGGTCGAGATCATGCTCAGCCGCTCGAACACCGGGGCCAACTCGTTCAAGGGAACGTGCGGCGACCCCGGCGAGGGCTGCCGCATCTCCTGCCGCGATGCCGCCGCCGAGTTCGACGCCCTGGGGTTGGATCATCTCGACGTGCTCAAGGTCGATACCGAGGGCTGCGAGGTGGAGATCCTGGAGAGCCTCGGCGAGCGATTGGATCGGATCGACTACGTGCTGCTGGAATACCACAGCGACGCCGACCGGCGCAGACTCGATGCCCTGCTGCCCCGGTTCAAGCTGTTCGCCTGCTCCAGCCGGGTGGTGGACTGCGGCGTGGTCAAGTACATGCACCGGCGCCTGCTCGGCTAACCGACTCCCGGGCTGACCGACTCCCGGGCTGACCCGGCCCACACCTTCAGGTAGACTTGCGGTCCACGCTGTTCCGGCCGTTTTTGGGCCGGCTCGACCTCAGGGAGACCCGAAGATGGCAACGGATCTGGAGATCGCACGAGCGGCCGAGTTGCGCCCCATTGCGGAGGTCGCGGCCCGCTACGACATCGAGCAGGCGGACCTGATCCCCTACGGCCATCACATGGCCAAGGTCGACCTGTCGATCCTGTCCCGGCTGGCCGGCAGGCCCCAGGGCAAGTACATCGACGTCACCGCGATCAACCCGACGCCCCTGGGCGAGGGCAAGACCGTCACCACCATCGGCCTGTCCCTGGGGCTGAACCACATCGGCAAGAAGGCGGTAGCGACCATCCGGCAGCCCTCGATGGGCCCGGTCTTCGGCATCAAGGGGGGCGCTGCCGGCGGCGGCCACAGCCAGGTCGTGCCGATGACCGACTTCAACCTGCACCTGACCGGCGACACCCACGCCGTGGGCATGGCCAACAACCTGCTCGCCGCCTGGGTCGACACCTCCCTGCTCAAGGGCAACCCCCACGGCCTGGATCCCGCGAGCGTCGAGTGGAAACGCTGCCTCGACGTCAACGACCGGGCCATGCGCCAGATCGTCACCGGCCTCGGCGGTAGCAACAACGGCGTGCCCCGGGAGACCGGCTTCAACATCACCAGTGCCAGCGAGGTGATGGCGATCCTCGGCCTCTCCCACGACTTCAAGGATCTGCGTGAGCGGCTCGGCCGGATCGTCGTCGGCGTGGACGGCGACGGCAAGCCGGTAACCGCCGAGGCGCTGGGCGCCGCCGGCGCCATGGCCGCGGTGTTGAAGGACGCGATCCACCCCAACTTCATGCAGACCCTCGAGGGCACCGGCTGCTTCGTGCACACCGGCCCCTTCGCCAACATCGCCCACGGCAACTCCAGCATCGTGGCCGACCGGGTGGCGCTGTCCCTGGCCGACTACGTGGTCACCGAGAGCGGCTTCGGCGCCGACATGGGCGCCGAGAAGTTCTTCAACATCAAGTGCCGGATCTCCGGGCTCAAGCCGGACGCGGCCGTCGTCGTCGCCACGGTGCGGGCGCTCAAGGTCCACAGCGGGCGCTACAAGATCCGCCCGGGACGTCCCCTCCCCGAGGAGATGACCCGCAGCGACCTGACGGCGCTGGAAGAGGGGGCGGCCAACCTGCGGCGGCACATCGAGAACGTGCGCAAGCACGGCGTGCCCACGGTGGTCGCGGTCAACCGCTTCCCCACCGACAGCGACGAGGAACTCGACGCGGTGATCCGCATCGCCCGGGAGGCCGGCGCCCAGGACGCCGTGATCTCCGACGTCCACGCCCGGGGAGGCGCCGGCGGCGCGGCCCTGGCCGAGGCGGTGGTGCAGGCCTGCGAGCAACCCTCGGACTTCCGCTTCCTATACCCAGACGAGATCCCGGTGCAGGAGAAGATCGAGACCATCGCCCGGGAGATCTACGGCGCCAGCAAGGTTGCCTTCGAAGCCCCGGCCCGACGGGCGATGAAGCGCTACACCCGCATGGGGCTCGGCCAGCTGCCGGTCTGCATGGCCAAGACCCAGTACTCCTTCTCCGACGATCCGTCCAAGGTCGGCGCGCCCAGCGGCTACACCTTCAACGTCCGCGACATCAACCTGTCGGCGGGCGCCGGCTTCCTCTACGCCCTGTGCGGCGACATGATGACCATGCCCGGCCTGGGATCCAAACCGGCCCTGCTGAACATCGACGTCGACGAGAACGGCGAGATCGAAGGCCTGTTCTGATGCGGCGTCTGGGCCTTTCGCTGCTGCTGGCCTCGCTCCTGTCCCTGGGCTGCGCCGCCCAGAGCGGAGCCGCTCAGACGGCTGCCGGCTCGACCGACGCCGGTTCCGAGGCGCCGTCGGAGCTCAACGCGCGCTTCGTCGATCCGGAGATGGATGTCGACGAGTGGATCGGCCGCTTCGAGGTCGAAAGCCGCGAGGTGTTCTCGGCTCGGGATGAGGTGATGGCGGCGATCGGTCTTTCAGCCGGAGACCGGGTCGCCGATGTCGGCGCGGGCACCGGCTTCTACACCCGGCTGTTCTCCAGCGCCGTCGGCGACGGCTGGGTTTACGCCGTCGACATCAGCCCCCGTTTCATCGAGCACATCAACGCCTCGGCAAAGCGGGACGGGTTGCGCAACGTTACCGGCGTGCTCTCCCGGGTCGACTCGGTAATGCTGCCCCCGGCCTCGGTCAATCAGGTCTTCATCTGCGACACCTACCATCACTTCGACACCCCGGCCGAGACCCTAGCGTCGATCCACTCGGCGCTGGAACCGGGCGGCATGCTGACCGTGATCGACTTCGAGCGGATCGAAGGGGTCTCCAGCGACTGGATCATGGGCCACGTCCGCGCCGGCAAGGAGGTCTTCCGCGCGGAGATCGAAGCCGCCGGCTTCGCCTTCGTCGAGGAGGTCGAGATCGAGGGCTTCGAACAGAACTACCTGCTCAAGTTCCGCCGGAAGTGAACCCGGCCGAACCCCGGCGGCCCTTCGGCCTGCTCTCCGCCGCGGCGCTGGTGGTGGCCAACATGGTCGGCGCCGGCGTCTTCACCACCAGCGGCTTTGCCCTGGCGGATCTGGGTAGCCGGCGGCTGGTGTTGATCGCCTGGGTCGTCGGCGGTGTGCTGGCCCTCTGCGGCGCAATC
The DNA here is from genome assembly GCA_964496265.1 of uncultured Acidobacteriota bacterium. Classification (GTDB taxonomy): domain Bacteria; phylum Acidobacteriota; class Polarisedimenticolia; order Polarisedimenticolales; family Polarisedimenticolaceae; genus Mor1. The sequence continues at coordinate 5,310 of CAZBZH010000148.1, forward strand.
AGCTACGGCGGCCTGGTCCGCCGCATCACCGAATCGGGCGGCGAGTACCTGTTCCTCTCGCGCACGGTTCATCCGGCGGCGGGGTTCCTCGCCGGCTGGGTCTCGCTGCTCGGCGGGTTTACCGGCGCCATCGCCCTGGCCGCCACCGCCTTCGAGTCCTACCTGTTCCCCGGCGGCCCCCCTGCCCCCCTACCCGCGGGCGCCGCGGCAATCGCGGTCATCCTGCTGACCGGCCTGCTTCACGGCGCCCTGGTGCGGGTCGGCGTCGCCGCCCAGAACCTGGTGGTGGCGCTCAAGCTGCTGTTCCTGCTGGGCTTCGTGGGGCTGGCCTTCTACCTGGGCGCCGGCGACGGTTGGCCGGGAACGGCGCTCGCCGATGAGGGGCGCGGGTTCGTGCTGACCGCCTTCGCCGGTTCGCTGGTCTGGATCTCCCTCAGCTACAGCGGCTTCAACGCGGCGGTCTACGTGGCCGGCGAGGTCCGCGACCCGGCGCGAAACGTCCCCCGGGCGCTGTGGCTCGGCACCCTGCTCGTCGGCGCCTTCTACCTGGCGCTGAACACCGTGTTCCTCTTCGCGCCACCGCCCGCCGAGGTGGCCGGGCGGCAGGACGTCGCCGCGTTGGCCGCCCAGACCCTGGGAGGCCGGCAGCTCGAACTGGCGGTCCGCGGCATCGTCATCCTGGCGCTGTTGTCGTCGGTCTCCTCGATGATCGTGGCCGGGCCGCGGGTCTACGCCCGCATGGCCGACGACGGGGTCTTCCCCCGCTTCTTCGGCGCAGGCGCCGAGGGGGCGCCGCCGCGATCGGCCATCGCCCTCCAGACCGGGCTTGCGCTGCTGGTCGCCGCCGTGTCGCAGCTCAGCGAACTGCTGTCCTACCTCGGGTTTCTGCTGTCCCTCGGCGCCGCCGCCAGCGTCGCCTGCCTGTTCCTGATCCGGCGGCGGGACGGCCGGGAAGCGGTGGCGGGAATCGGCTACCCGCTGGTTCCCGCCCTCTACGTCGGCGCTACCGTCAGCCTGGGGCTCTTGGCCGCCGTGCACCGGCCCGCGGAGTTCGGCGCCGCGGTGGTCACCGTGCTCAGCGGCCTGCTGGCCTACCTGCAGCTACGGCGCCGGAACTAGCGGCCAGACCAGCGGCAGCACCAGCAACACGATCACCAGCACCAGCAACGTCAGCGGCACCCCCAGCTTGACGTAGTCGATGAAGCGATAACCGCCGGGGCCCATCACCAGGATGTTGGCCGGATGGGAGATCGGGCTGGTGAAACTGGCCGAGGCGGCGACGGCGATGGCCATCATCATCGCCTCGGTGGAGACGCCGGTTTCCGCCGCGGTGCGGAACACGATCGGCGACATCAACACCACGAGCGCCGCCGTCGGAATGATCGAGGTGGCGACGGCGGTCATCAGGTACAGCCCGAGCAGCACCCCCCAGGGGCCGAAGGAGGAGGTCACCCCGACCACGCCCTCGGCGACCATCGCCGCCGCGCCGGTGGACTCCAGCGCGACGCCCAGGGGCAGCATCCCCGCGATGAGGAACACCGAACGCCATTCGATCGCCCGGTAGGCGTCGTCGAAGGTGATGCAGCCGAACAGGATCGCCAGCGCCGCGCCGGCCACCGCCGAGATGGCGATGGGCAACACGCCGAAGATCACCGGCAGGATCACCGCCGCCATGATCGCCGCGGCGACCGCTCCCTTGCGCCGGTCGGGCGCGGCCCGTTCCGGATCGGTCAGCACCAGGAAATCCGGGTTACCGCAGAGCAGCTTGCGCTTGCTCGCCGGTCCCAGCAACAACAGGGCGTCCCCCATGCGCAGCACGAACTGCCCCAGGCCCGAGCGCACCGAGTTGCCGCCGCGCAGCACCGCCAGCACCTGAAGCCCGTAGCGGTCGCGGAAGGCCAGGTCGGCCAGGCTGCGCCCGACCAGCTTGCTGCGGGGCGAGAGCATCACCTCCATCGGAGCCGTGTCCCCGACCTCCAGCGTCTCGAGGGTCTCGGCGGGCACCTCGCTCTCGAACTCCAGCTCCTGCAGGCCGCGGAATACCTCGATGTCCTCCCCGCGACCCCGGCCGTACAGGCGGTCTCCGGCGGCCAGCGGGTCATGGGGGTCCGGCAGCAGCGTCAGTTCGCCCCCCCGCTGACGGGCCATCACGCCGACGCCCAGGGCGCTGGCCAGCCGGGTCTCGACCAGGCTGCGCCCGGGAAGCACCGATTCCTGGGGGATCTTCAGCCGGAAGATGTTGCCGCGCAGCTGATAGCGTTCGAGGACCGTCCGCGCCTCCATCGCCTTGCGCTCCTCGAACTGGGGAAACTCGTCCAGCGCCTCGAGCTTGTCCCGCAGCCCCTCGATCAGCAGCAGATCCCCCGACTGGATGGTGGCGTCGCTCATGTCGAACTGCCGGACCTCACCACCCCGCAACCGGGCCAGCACCAGCACGCCGAAGCGGCGGCGGAAGTCGGCGCTGCCGAAGGTCTGACCGTGGAGGTCCGCGCCCTCGGCCACCCGCACCTGAACCACGCCCACATCCCGGGAGAACAGCTCGTCCAGCTGGGATTCGTCGGGGTTGATCGGGCGCACGGTGATCTGGCGCCAGGCGCGGAGGTCTTCCAGCCGCTCGATCCGCCCCTCGACCAGCAGGCAGTCGCCGGTGCGCAGCACCTCCTCGGCATCGGGGGCCAGATGGACCCGCCCGTCACGCAGGATGCCGTAGACGTTGAGGCCGGTGGCCCGGCCCAGGCGGCTCTCCCGCAGGGTGCGTCCGGCCAGCCGGGCCCCCTCCGGGATGCGCAACACCGCCCGGCGCTCGCTGAGGGCGTACTGATCGGGCAGGTTCCCGCCGGGAACTGCCGACTCACGGGCGGGGTCGCGCCGGGGCAACATCCGGCGGCCGAAGATCGCGATGAACAGGATCCCGCCGGTCATCACCGCGCCGCCCACCGGGACGAAGTCGAACATGCCGAAGGGCTGCCCGCCCTGGGCGGCGATCGCCTCGCTGACCAGGATGTTGGGCGGCGTACCTATCAACGTCGTCAATCCGCCGAGGAGCGAGCCGTAGGCCAGGGGCATCAGCAGACGCGAGGGCGGATGCCCGGCCTGCCGGCCCATCTGCAGCACCACCGGCAACATCAACGCCGCGACGCCGATGTTGTTCATGAACGCCGACAGCACCGCCGACGTCAGCATCACGGTGACCACCATGCGGGTCTCGCCCTTGCCGGCGAATCGCATGGCGGTACGGCCGATCACGTCGGCGACCCCGGTCTGGACCAACGCGGCGCTGAGAATGAACATCGCCCAGACGGTGACCACCGCCGGGTTGCTGAAGCCGGCCAGCGCCTGTTCGGGGGTGACCATACCGGTCACCGCCAGGGTGCCCAGCACCAGCAGCGCCACCAGATCCATCCGCAGCTTCTCGGTGATGAACAACACCACCGCCACCGCCAGGATGCCCAACACGAAGATCGCCGGCCACTCCATCAACATTCCTCCGGCCGGGATTCTACTCTCTTCACCGGCCCCTCAACCGACATCGGATCCGAGGGGACCGACATCGACCCGGGCCCGGCCGCCGGTGGCCTCGCGCAGGCAGCCCAGGGTCGCCTCGACCTGCCCCGCCTCGAGCCCCAGGATCAGCCGGACCTCCTCACCGTACTCGCTTTCCAGCGGCTCGAGGCGCAGCCCGTGGAGCGCCGAGGCCACGGCGCCGGAATCCTCGTAGCCGTGGGTCACGGACACCCGGTGGCGCAACACCACCTCCCGAACGCCGGCG
>CAZBZH010000149.1:0-9044 GCA_964496265.1 uncultured Acidobacteriota bacterium
GAGTCCCGGGCCACGTACTTGACGTGGGGGTTCCGCGACAGAGCTTCCAGCTGACGCGTCGTCACCCGGGTCGCCCGGAAGGGGAAGTGACGGAACTCGCCACGATCCCGATCGCGGGTGAACCGCTGGATGTTCCGCATCACGTCCATGCGGTGGTAGACGATCACCACGTCGACCTCGTCGTCGTCGGCGACCGGCGCCGTCGGCGCCGGACCGGCCACGTCGCGGCCAGGTGCCGGACGGTCGAAGTTCCGCGCCCGGTCGAGCATCTCGACGAGGCTGTCGCTCATTCCCGCTCGCGGGGAATCGGCGGTGGCGTCGAGGTTGCGCTGGAAGCCGCGCATCTCGGCGGCCACCGACGGCACGATCGAGAGCGCCGCGATGAGCAGGACGAGAAGAAGTTTGCAGGACGTTTTCATAGCCGGTCTCCGGGTTTCGTGGTCGCCCCGGTAGCTGCAAGTCGGGTGCCACCCGGATGTGGCTCGAAAGTCCCCTATTTGGGGCCCTGCCTCTCCAGCCCCTGTCGGATTCTCCGGCAGTTCTCGGAGCCGATGAAGTCGTTTGGAGACCTAAGTTATTTATTGTTAATGGTTTGGGGTTCGTGTCGCGACCCCCGACACGTCGCGACACCGATCCGACGCGGACAACCTTGCCGCAGGACGTGCCTATTGGGATCGGACGCCTATATTCGGGGCAGGGGAGACCTTTGAAAGAAATGATGCCCGTGCGAATCCTGAAAGTGATCGCCCTCTGGGCGGTTCTGTGCATGCCCGGCCTGGCGTGGGCCGCCGGGGTGCGTTCATACGGATTCGAGCGCCTGTCGGTGGTCGAGGGCCTGTCCCAGAGCGCCGTGACCTGCATCCACCAGGAGCGCTCGGGGATCCTCTGGATCGGCACCGAGGACGGGCTCAACCGCTACGACGGCTTCGAGTTCAAGGTCTTCAATCACGATGCCCGCGAGGCGGGTTCGCTCCCCAAGGACTTCGTCTGGGCGATCCATGAAGACCCCCGCGGCCGCCTCTGGATCGGCGGCGACGGCGGCCTCAGTCGTTTCCGCCCCCTCGAGCAGGACTTCGAAAACTGGCGCCACGACCCGGCGGACAGCAACTCCCTTTCCAACGATGTGGTCCGCGCCATCGCCACCGGCCCCGACGGATCGCTGTGGATCGGCACCGACGGCGGCGGCATCAGCCGTTTCGCCCCCGATGACGGCACCTGGACCCGCTACCGCCACGATCCCGACGACGTCAACAGCCTCGGCAGCGACCGGGTGCGCACGATCTTCTTCGACGGCGCCCAGCGCATGTGGGTCGGAACCTACGAGGGCGGGCTCGATCGCTTCGACTCGGTGACCGGCCGCTTCTCTCGCGCCGACCTGGGTGACGACGCCCTGAGCGTCTTCAGTATCGAGGAGGATCGTTCGGGCAAGCTCTGGTTGGGGACCTACGGCAGCGGTCTCTACCATTTCGATCCGGCCAACGGCAGCTTCGAACACTACGCCAAGGACGCCGAGCCCAGTCATCGCCTGCCCGGCGACCAGATTTCGTCGATCGTGATCGATCCGGCGGACAACCTCTGGGTCGGCACCGACGAAGGCCTCGTTGAGCGCAACCCGGTCACCGGGCGCACCGTGGTTCATCGCCACGACGCGACCAACCGGGACTCTCTGAGCAGCACCCGGATCACGTCGCTACTGGCCGACCGAGGCGGTGTGCTGTGGGTCGGAACCAAGACCGGCGGCCTGAACAAGTATCCGCTGTCGTCGACGGTCTTCCGCCTGTACCAGCAGGTGCCGGGCGAAGCCTCGATCAGCAGCGACACCGTGACCGCCTTCACCGAGGACAGCGCCGGCAACATCTGGGTCGGCACCTTCGGCGGCGGACTTAACCGCATTGACGCGGCCACCGGGGAGATCACCGTCTACGGTCCCGAAGGGGATCATCGCGGGATCACCGACGCCCGGGTCATGTCGCTGCTGTCGACCCCCGAAGGGATCGTCTGGGTCGGCACCCGCAAGGCGGGGCTGTTCCGGCTCGACACCCGTACGGGCAAGACCGTGCAGTACCTTCACGATCCCGAGGATCCCACCACGCTGCCGGGCAACGGCATCGTGCGGCTCTACCGGGACAACACGGGCAGCCTCTGGGTCTCGGTGTTCGACGCCGGCCTGGCTCGCTTCGACGCCGCCCACGGAACGTTCCACACCTACCGCAACGATCCCGACAATCCGTCGTCGCTTCCCGGCAACCGGGTGACGTCGATGGTCGAGGACGCCGAGGGTGTGCTCTGGATCGGAATCGACGGCGCCGGTCTGGCGCGGATGGACCGCCGCAGCGGCGAGTTCACCCACTACCCGGCACGGCCCGAGGTCGAAGGCGGCCTGGCGACCAACGACATCTACTCGCTACACGTCAGCTCCGACAACACCCTGTGGATCGGTACCCAGGGAAGCGGCGTCAGCCGCTGGGGAGCCGAGGACCGACGCGAGGGCGCGCCGCGGTTTGAGCGCTTCGACGAGCACAACGGCCTGCCCAACAACCAGATCTACGGCATCCTCGAGGATGAGGTCGGCCGCCTGTGGATGAGCACCAACAAGGGCCTGGCCTGTCTCAGCCCCTCGTCGGGACGAATCCGCAGCTTCGACGCCAGTCACGGACTACAGAGCAACGAGTTCAACTTCGGCGCCTACTACCGGGCTTCCGACGGAGAGATGTTCTTCGGCGGGATCGCCGGCTACAACGCCTTCCTGCCGGGCCAGGTCAAGGAAGACGGCTTCGAGCCGCCGATCGTGCTGACCGGCATCTCCAAGCTGAGTGAGGCGTTCCCCTTCGATCCGTTGGCGATCGCCAGTGAAGGGCTGGTCCTGACCCACAAGGACTACGTAACCACCTTCAACTTCGCGGCGCTGGACTACTCCGCTCCCGAGAACACCCGCTACCGCTACCGGCTGCGTGGTTACACCGAGGGCTGGATCGAACTGGGCCACAACCGGGTCGCGACCCTGACCAACCTGCCGCCGGGTGATTTCACCCTGGAGGTGCGGGGCACCAACGGCAACGGCGACTGGAGTCCGCATCAGCTGGAGGTTCCGCTCAAGGTGCTTCCGCCGCCGTGGAAGTCCTGGTGGGCCTACATGCTCTACAGCCTGGCCATCGTCGGCCTGGCCTTCCTCTACGCCCGTTCGCAGCAGAAGAAACTGCGCCGGGAGGAGGAGTACAGCCGCAAGCTGGAGAGCGAGGTCAAGGCCCGCACCCACGAGCTGGCCGAGCGCAACCGCGATCTCGAGGAACTGAACGAACGGCTCCAGGCCGCAAGCGTCACCGATCCGTTGACCGGTCTGCACAACCGCCGCTATCTGGCCGACCGCATCCCCGAGGATGTCGCGGTGATCGAACGCCGCATCAACCCCGAGGGTGGGGAGCCGGTGTTCGACATCCTGTTCCTCATGGTCGACCTGGACAATCTGAAGTACCTCAACGATCACTACGGGCACCTGGTGGGAGACCGGGCGATCCTGCAGGTCGCCGCGGCCCTGCGCCGCACCTGCCGAGCTTCGGACACCATCGTGCGCTGGGGCGGTGACGAGTTCATGGTCGTTGCCCGGGAAATCTCGTTGAGCTCCGCCCGGGCCCTGGCCCGCCGCATCGGCGACCAGGTCAACAATGAGCGCTTCGCGCTGGACGACGGTTCCGAGTGCAGCCTGTCCTGCTCGATGGGCTTCGCCTTCTTCCCCTTCACCGCCGACGCCAACATGTCGTGGGAGCAGGTGGTGGGGATCGCCGACCAGGCGCTCTACGTCTCCAAGCGCAAGGGCCGCAACCGCTGGTCCTGCCTGCTGGGGAACGAGCGGACCCCGGTGCGGAACCTCTACGACCGCATCTCCGAGCAGGCCGAGGAGATGGTCGACGCCGGCGAGATCGATCTGGAGACCGAACCGGTCGGCGCCGAGGCGGCCGCGTCCGACCTCCAGGCGGCGCCGGACGACTCGGCCGCAAGCGGCGCCTGATCCACGCGAGAAAGCCCTGGTATCGCGGGCTTTTCTCGATTCTTCACGAAAATACGGTTTCGCGTGCAGGGATCTCCCTGCCTTCATCGATCCCTTCCATACACGGTTCGAGGCCGGTCCCACGCGGGGTCGGAGGGGCCTCGTGCCGCATGAGCCCAGGCGGGGGCTCGAAGGGAGAACGACGTTGTCCACACGCATTGCCCAGGATGCCGGCTTTGCGTTCCCGAGGGTTGAAACCGGCGGTGACACGGGGAAAACTAAGCAGCACCTCCGAGGTCCCTCCATGAGTGAACACAGGCCGACTGCGGGCTCTCCCCAGCCCTCGCCCACTTCGGTGGCGCTGGATCCCGACGATCTCGAGGGGATTCGCCGCCGGTTGCGGCGTTCGGTGGCCCGCTACCGGCCGGCCTGGCTGTCCGAGGACGAGGACGACATCCTGCAGGTGGCGATGCTGCGCTACCTGGACGCGGTGAAGAAGGACCGCAATCGTGAGCTGACCGCGGCCTATGCCGATCGGGTCGCCTACGGTTGCACCATCGACGCGATCCGCCGGCATCAGCGGCGCAAGGAAGTGCCCGTCCAGACCACCGACGAAGAGCCGGAACTGCCGGCGACCCGCAGCGGGATCGCCGACCCGGAACGCAGCAACGCATCCAGGGAGATCGGTGAGGCGATCCTCGGGTGCCTGTCGGGATTGGTCGAGTCGCGCCGCCGCGCGGTGGCGCTCTATCTGCAAGGTCACACGGTACCGTCCATCGCGGAACTCTTCGGCTGGTCCACCAAAAAAGCCGAGAGTCTGGTCTATCGGGGGATGGCCAATCTGCGGACGTGTCTGACGGCGAAGGGGGTCAAGCCGTGAGCGAGAACGGAAACAGCACGGAGCGGCTACGCACCGCTTTCCAACAGTTGTCTGAAGATGCGCGGCCTCGGGAGGACTGTCCCGATCCGGATCTGATCTGGCAGGCGGCCCACGGTGAGGCCAAGCCTGCCGAACTCGACAGGGTGGTCGATCATCTGGCCGGCTGTCCGAGTTGTGCCCAGGCGTGGCGCCTGGCGATGCCCGAGGAACGCGGCGCCGTGGTTTCGGTTCCTGCCGGGCGTTTCGGCGGCTCCACCGGCTGGATCGTCTTCGCCGGCGGCCTCGCCGCCGCCGCGCTGGCGCTGGCCGTCTTCGTCGCGCCGATGGAATCGAGCACGCGGCCCGATCTGGCACCGACGCTGCGCAACGCAGACACTCAGCCGATCGTCTCGTTGCTCGACGAGTCGGTGCCGCTCTCTCGAGAGGACTGCGTCCTGCGCTGGCAGTGGGAGGGTGGACCGCAAGGCGTGACCTACGACATCGAGGTCACCGAGACCGATCTGGATCCGATCAATTCGGCCCACGGCCTCGAACAGCCGCAGTACCGGGTGCCGACCGAGGCCCTCGAGGGTCTGGAATCCGGTGACAAGCTGGTGTGGCGGGTCGAGGCTTCGCTTCCCGACGGCCGGCGTTCGGCATCCACCGCCTTCATCGTGCATCTCGAGTAGTCCTTGGCGAGGGGGTTCATGGCGCGCATGCGCTTTGCGGTCATGGTGGCGGTGTTCGCCGCCGCCTGGGTCCACGTCGCGGCCCAGGGCTCCGTCATGCCCACCTCTCACGATCATTGCGACGAACTGGTGCGCCAGCATCCCGGCGAACTGGATGTCTATCGCTGCTACTCGGTGATCGCGCGCCAGACCGGCGACTATCTCGGGGCCGAGCAGCGCCTGCAGAACATCCTGTCGGTCCAGACCGGCAACGCTGCCGCCAAGCTGGCCCTGGGAAACCTGTTGCTCGACCGGGCGCGCGTCGAGGATACGGACCGGGTTCGCACGTTGCTGGGAGAAGCGGCGGAGGGTTTTGCCGGCCGCGGGCATCAGTCGGGCGAAGTGCTGACCCGCATGAGCCTCTCCTGGTTTCTCGAGAACATCGGCGACGACGAGCAGGCCGCAACGGAACTCGAGCTTGCCGCGTCGGCCGCCGAGGGGAACCCGGCGCTCGAGATCCGGGTGCAGACCCGGAGGGCCGACCGGGCCTTCAAGCTCGACGATGTCTCCGGCGCGCTGGCGCTGTACCAGGACCTGGAAGCGAAGATCTTTCCCGACGGACCGGTCGACCTGCAGAACCGGGTGCTCAACGGTCTGGGGCGCTGCAGCTGGGCCATGGGCCGGGTGCAGGACTCCCTCGGTTACTTCCGGCGCAACGCCGAGCGCTACCGGGAGCAGGGAGATCTGTACAGCTGGTCCGCCGAGATGCACAACGTGGCGCTGCTGGCCAGCAAGGTGCACCGGCGCCGCATGCGCGACGACCCCTCGAAACTGGAGAGCATCCTGCTCGAGTCGCTGGACGCGGCGCGGCAGGCCGGCAACTGGTCCGTCGCCGGCGGCACCCTGCGCTCCCTTGCGGAGCTCTACTCGCTGCGCGATCCGCAAAAGGCGATGGAGTACGGCAGGCAGGGGCTGGACCTGGCGGAACGCCACGGCGATTTCGGCGGCCGCCTGCACGGCCTGCGGATTCTCGCCCGCCTGGAGGCGCGGAACGGATCCGCGGAGACGGCGATCGAATACGCCGATCTGGCCATCGAGCTGGCGGCCTCCCGCCGGAACCTGACGCACCTGGCCCGGGGCTACATCATCCGCGCGTCGGTCAACGGCATCCTCGACCGGCCGCAGGCGAAGCTGGAAGACCTGTTCCGGGCGATGGACTCGATCGAGCAGGTGCGGGACCTGCAGCAGGACGAGCTGGTGCGGGCGCGGTCGTTTTCCAACTGGGCGTTCGTCTACTACCGGGCGGCGGGAGTCCTGCTCGACTCCTTCGGAGGCAACCCCGGCGACGAGGAGCTGGAGCTGGCCTTCGGCATTGCCGAACGCATGCGGGCCCGGCGTTTGCTCGACACCCTCGACGGGGCCCAGGTCGCCTTCCCGTCCACCGATGACAGCGTCGAACTGCGCATCCAGCGAGAGGAGGTCCTGCAACAGATCTCCGACGTGCAGAGCCGTCTGATTCCCGCCTCGGTACCCGTCGACGAGCGTCGCCGGTTGTTGACCGATCTGGAACGGCTGGAGGCATCCGAGCGCCTGCTGCGTCACGAGATTGCCGAGGCCGATCCCTGGTTCGCCGCGTTGCGTACCCCGGAGATTCCCGGCCTGGAGCAGGTCCGCTCGTTGCTCGAACCGGATCAGGCCATCCTGGCCTATCAGTTCACCGGCTCCGACGCGTTCTCCGGCAACACCAACGGCGGATCCTGGGTCGTGCTGATCACCCGGGAAGATGTTCAGGCGTTGCCCCAGCCCGACGAGGTGACGCTGGCATCCCGGGTCGATCTGTTCATGGGGCTGCTCGGTCGCCGGGACGGGGAGGAACGGGAAGCCTCGGCCCGGCTCTATCGCGACCTGCTGCAGGAGCCGCTCTCCCGTTTGCCCGCGGAGGTCAAGCGTCTGATCGTGGTGCCCGACCGGGCGCTCCACCGACTACCGCTGGCGGCGTTGCGTCCGTCGCCCGGTGAGGACCCGCTGGCGCTGCGCTACCAGATCACCCGGGTGCCGTCGGTCTCGGCCTGGGCCTCCTGGCAGCAAGGCCGGCCGGAGTCGCGCACCGGCCCGGCGTTGGCCCTGGCCGATCCGGAGATCGCCGAAGGGGGGGAGGGCTCCGCCGCCCTGCGCTACGGCAGCCTCACCTCGGGCATGGAGTTGGGGCGTTTGCCTCACGCCCGCGACGAGGCGCGCTGGTTCGCCCGCTACCTGGGAGGGGCCAGCGAGGTGCGGCTGGGTGCCGAGGCCTCGGAGCGGTTCCTCAAGGAGGCGGATCTCGAACGCTTCCGGGTGTTGCATCTGGCGGCCCACGCGGTGGTCGATCACGAGCACCCCTCGCGGACCGCGGTGGTGCTGTCGCCGGGTGCCCCGGAAGAGGACGGTCTGCTTCAGATCCACGAGGTGGTCGACCTGGATCTCGACGGACGCATCGTGGTGATCTCCGCCTGCAGCAGCGCGGGCGGTACCGTGCTCGCCGGGGAAGGGGTGTTGGGGCTGGCCCGGGCCTTCTTCCAGGCCGGCGCCCGGGCGGTGGTCGGCAGCCTGTGGCCGCTGCGCGATGACGAAGCCGCCTCGCTGGTGCGTGATTTCTCCCGGCATCTTGGAGAGGGGCAGAGCGTCGGCGCCGCCCTGGCCCAGGCCCGGGAAGACCGCATCGCCGCCGGGGATCCGGCCGCGGGCTGGGCGGGGCTGGTGCTGATCGGCGACGCCGAGGCGGTGCCGGTGCCCGGCGGCCGTTCCCCTTTCTCTCCGGTTCTCGCCGCTCTGCTGGCCGCGGCTCTGCTGCTCGTCGGGCTGGCCGTGTGGGTGAGCCGGCGCAGCGCCTGACGGTCGCAAGCCTCCCTTCCGGCCTGCGGCTCCCGCGGTTGAAATGGCGGGCCGCCCTGTCTATGGTTGGCCGGTCGCCACTTCTCACACGGGAGCAACCGCATGGATTGGGGTCTCGAGAACCGCCTGAACCGTATCTTGAAGCCGGACACCGGACGCACGGTGATGCTCGCCGTCGACCACGGCTACTTCCTCGGACCGACCTCCGGCCTCGAGGATCCCGGCCGCACCGTCGAGCCGCTGCTGCAGTACGCCGACTCGCTGATGCTGACCCGGGGGGTGTTGCGCCAGTGCATTCCCGCATCCTCGGATATCCCGGTGGTACTGCGGGTCTCCGGCGGAACCAGCATCCTCAGCGAGCTGTCGGGAGAGGGACTGACCGTCGCCACCGACGACGCGATCCGGCTCAACGCCTCGGCGATCACGCTGTCGGTGTTCGTCGGCGGTGAGGGAGAGCGGGAGACCCTGCTCAACCTGGCCAAGTTGTGCGACGTCGGTCAGAAGTACGGGATTCCGGTTCTTGCCGTGACCGCCGTGGGCAAGGATATGGTGCGGGACGCCCGTTACCTCGGCCTGGCCTGTCGCATCTGCGCCGAGATCGGCGCGCACTTCGTCAAGACCTACTACTGCGACGGCTTCGAGGAGGTCATCGCCAACACGC
>CAZBZH010000150.1:0-8971 GCA_964496265.1 uncultured Acidobacteriota bacterium
GACCAGCAGCAGGGCGCCGGCGGTGAACAGCTCACGTAGGCCGGTGCGGGCGATGGCGCGGAACACGGGCACGATCAGGAAGCGGCCGGCGAGGATCACCGCGGCTACCGCGCCGAGCACGGCCAGGGTCTGAGCCCAGGCGGGCATGCCCTCGACCCAGGTGGTCGCGGCGTGGCCGTCACCGTGGTGCCCGTCGTGGTGCATGACCTTCGTCGCCAGTAGCGGCAACACCGCGAGGATCGGGATCACCGCGATGTCCTGGAACAGCAGCACCGAGAACGAACTCTGTCCCGCGCGTGTCGGGAGCAGCCCTTTCTCGCTGAGGGTCTGGAGCACGATCGCCGTGGAGGAGAGCGCCAGGGTCAGTCCGATGGCGAGCGAGGCCTGCCAGGTTTGACCGAGCAGCAGGCCGGCCAGGGTGATCGCCGCCGCGGTCAGGCCGACCTGGAGGCCGCCGAGGCCGAGGATCGGCGTGCGCATGCGCCACAGCAGGGCCGGCTCCAGTTCCAGGCCGACCAGGAACAGCATCATCACCACGCCGAACTCGGCGAAGTGCATGATGTCCTGACCCTTCTCGCCGACGAAGTCGAGGGCGAAGGGGCCGATGGCGATGCCGGCGATCAGATAGCCCAGCACCGAGCCGAGACCCAGCCGTTTGGCGATCGGAACCGAGACCACCGCCGCCGTCAGGAAGACGAAGGCCTGGTAGAAGATGCCCCCTTCATTCATCTCAACGCTCCTCGATGGCGGGCAACGCCAGCTCGAGATCGGCGTTGAGTCGCACCGCGTCCCGGACCGCATCCCGGTCGAGCACGCCGTCGCGCAGCCCTTCGAGTACCCGGCGGTAGTCCTCCGCGTGGCGCTCGATATCGGCGGCATCGAGGGTGTAGGTCGCGTGGACGATGAACGGGGGCAGGTAGTCCATCCCGCAGAGCAGGGCGGTTTGTTCCAGGGGAGCCAGCAGTTCTCTCACGGTGTAGCGGTTGCGGCCGACCCGGCAGTACGCCTCTTCGGGCGCGCCGGCGGTGAGGGCATTGAGCATGGTCTTGCCGGCGAGGGCGGTCCCGCCGTTGCCGTAGGCCCAGCCGTGCTGCAGCACCAGGTCCTCCCACTCCTTGATAAGGGCGGGGGTGCTGTACCAGAAGAACGGGTGCTGCATCACGACGATGTCGTGGTTTTCCAGCAGCTCCTGTTCCCGCTCCACGTCGATGTCGAAATCGGGGTAGCGCTGGTACAGGTCGTGGAAGGTCACGCCGGGCAGGTCTCGGGCCGCCGCCGCCAGCCGGACGTTGACCCGGGAGCGTTCCAGGGCCGGGTGGGCGAAGAGGATCAGGATCGAATGCACGGCGCTCAGTCTAGCGGGGCCGTCTCCCGATTGCCCGATGCGGGCCGGGGCGATGTGAAAATCATGTTAAATACGGTATTGCTATTTGGCAAGCTACTTGGTAGGGTGGGTTTGCCGCGGACTCTTGGTGGAGAGGACCGTTGGTAATGGTGACGCCATGAGGGATGACCGGACCCGTGGTTACCTGTTGGTGGTCGATGACGACGCGACGATCCGGCGCTTGATGGGGGACGTGCTGCAGTGGCTGGGCCATTCGGCCGTGATCGTCGGCGATGCCGACGCCGCTGTGGCTCGATTCGTCGAAGCCCGGGATACTTCGCAGCCGTTCGACGCCGTGCTCACGGACCTCTATCTAGGAGGCGACGACGACGGGGCTTCTCTGCTCCGCCGCCTGCGCAGCCTCGAGCCCACCCTGCCCGCGGTGGTCTTCACGGGTAACCCGGAAGCTGCACCTGCTTCAGACTACGAGGCTTATGGCTTCCAGGCCAGGCTGGGCAAGCCCTTCCGCCTGAACGAACTGGACGCCGCAGTGGAATCTGTGCTCCACTACTAGACAGGGCGGGCCTCAGCAATCAGCAAGATCGGGGGATGGCGGCAGCCGTTGCCGGCCAGGCGTGTGACTTTGCGCCTAGTCGGGAGATCGGTTGTGCCAGGGGCCTTTCGGCCCCGTTATGAGGTCTTGTTAGGCGCGGGGACTACAGGAATTTAAAGCTACAGGGGGCCACTACATTGCAGCACCAGTCAGTCTTACATGCCGTGAAAAATTGTGGCAGGCGCATTACCCCGCCGTATGTTTTTGGCGTCGAAAACCCCGATCCGTTGACTCGTGGATTCCGCCATCGCGCAAGTGGGCAACCTGCAGGCGGCTTCCCCGGTCTGATCGAACTTCAAACCATGAGGGATGGCTCATGAAACGCGCGGTCATTGCGTTCCTTGTCCTGACTATTCTCTGTTGCACCCTCGCAATGGCTCAGGAGTCGTACACGAACTTCGAAGCCTCGCAGGTGCACCCGATCACGATGACTCCATCGCAAGATCGGTTGCTGGTCGTCAACACCCCCTCGGCGACCCTCGAAGTCTACTCGATCGACGGCAGCGGCGATCTGAGTTTGACCGACAAAATTCCGGTTGGCCTGGAACCGGTCAGCGTCGCGGCGCGCTCTGATAACGAGGCGTGGGTGGTCAACCACCTGTCCGACTCGATCAGCATCGTCGACCTGAGCCTGGGCATGGTCACCGATACCCTGAAGACCAGTGACGAACCCTACGATGTGGTGTTCGCCAACGGTCGCGCGTTCGTCGCGGTCTCTCAGGAAGATCAGGTCGAGGTTTTCGACCTCTCCGATCTGAGCGCGGCGCCGACCGTGATCGAGATCTTCAGCGTCGATCCCCGCGCGCTGGCGGTCTCCGGTGACGGCAGCCAGGTCTACGTTGTGGCTGAGAAGTCCGGCAACCAGACCACGGTGATGAACGCCAACGTGATGATCGACAACCCGGAGCCGTTCCGGGCCGAGACCTACCCCGAGGTCGGAAAGAACCCGCAGCTCTGCATCAGCGAGCCGGGCGCCTACCCGCCGCTGCCCCCGGGCATGACGCGGAACCCGGCGGCCCCCGACGTCGGCGCGGACCAGACCCCCTTCGTCGGTCTGATCGTCAAGTGGAATGAACTGACCGGCGCCTGGGAAGACGAGACCGGCAAGAGCTGGAACCACTGCCTGCCCGTCGCCCTTCCCGACCAGGATCTGTTCGTCATCGACACCACGACCCTGACCGTGACCCAGACCATTTCCGGCCTCGGCACCACCCTGTTCGAGGTTTCGGTCAACCCCGCCACCGGCGAGGTCTGGGTGCCCAACACCGACGCCCGCAACGAGGTGCGCTTTGAGCACCCGATCGGCGTGCAGGGGCATATCGTCGAGAACCAGATGTCGATCGTCGACCTGTCGACCCCGTCGACCTCGATCGTCAACCTCAACACCCACATCGATCGCAACAGCGATCCGGACAGCAACCTGGCCGAGCGACTGGCCAGTGTCTCCCAGCCGGGCATGATGACCTGGGAAGCCGACGGCTCCCACGCCTATCTGTCGGTCATCGGTTCCCGCAAGATCTTCCGCGTGGACGGCGCCTGCCGTTCCGGCGGCTGCATCTTCGGTACCGACCGCGCCAACCCGGATGTGATCGAGATCGGTGAAGGTCCGACCGGTGTCGCCCTCAACGAGAGCAACAACCGTCTGTACGCGCTGCTGCGCTTCAGCAACGAGATCGCCGTCGCCGATACCTCGACCCTGTCCGTGCTCTCCACCATCCAGATGGATGATCCGAGTTCCGAGACGGTCAAGAACGGCCGTCGCATTCTCTATGACGGCATCGACAGCTCGGCTCACGGCGACTCGTCCTGTGCCACCTGTCACGTCTCCGGCGACAACGACGGCCTCGGCTGGGACCTCAGTAACCCCGAGGGTGCCTGGGTCACCTACGCCGAGCCGCTGGACAACGTCCGTTTCGTCCGTGACGGCCCCAAGGGCCCGATCGACTGCGACCCGGCTGTCGAGAGCCGCTGCGCGATCCTCGACGGCTTCGAGCCCCACAAGGGCCCGATGACCACCCAGACCTTCCGCGGCATGATCGAGCCGCTGCACTGGCGTGGCGACCGTCCGACCTTCAGCAGCTTCAACGGCGCGTTCGTCGCGCTGATGGGTCTCAACTCGCAGATCCCGACCGAGACGATGGAACTGTTCCGTCAGTTCACCCTCGGCATCACCTATCCGCCGAACCCGTACCGCAACGTCGACGACTCGGAGCCCGATGCGCTGCTGAGTTGGCCCGACCGCGGCTTCTCGGGTAACCCGGTTGCCGGTCGTTTCCTGTTCGAGAACGTGGCCCTGCGCGGTCCGCGTACCTGCCGTGCCTGCCACGCCGCGCCCTTCGGTTCGGCCGGCGCCCAGCTCGGCGGAGTCGAGCCCTCGGATCCGACCAGCCCCGGCGCCTCGGCCCTGTTCAACGGCAACCGCGCCGACTTCGACACCCCGGCCTTCGATGTCGAGGTGGGTCACCTGCGCAACATGTACGAGAAGCAGGGTGCGACCTTCGGCGACCACGTGAGCCCGGCTCCGGATTCCAAGTCCGGCTTCGGCTTCATGCACGACGGCTCGATTCCGGACTTCGGATCGATGATGTCCCAGGAACACATCGATGGCTGGGACTTCATCAACGATCCGAACGGCCCCTACGACGTGGCCGCCTTCCTGATGCTCTACAACACCGGCACCAAGCCGGGCGTCGGTCAGAACGTGACCGTCCCCGCCGGCGCGGCGCCGACCGGCACCGGCGACGAAGAAGCGCTGATCAACACCCTGTTGACCATCGGTGACATCGCCGACGCCGACCGCCACTGCGAACTGACCGCCTCGACCTTCAACGACGGCCGGGTGCGGCGCTACAGCTTCTCCGGCGGTTCCTGGAAGACCGATGTCCAGGGTGAGGCCCAGGTCAGCACCGCCGACCTGCGCGCCAACGCCGGCGGACCGATCACCTTCCTCTGCGGCACCCTCGGTAGTGGTCCGCGGCTGGGTGGCGATCCCGCCTTCACCCCGGGCGCCTGCGTCATCGACGACAACTGTGTCGATGCCGATCCTTGCACCGTCGACGTCTGTAACGCCGGTCAGTGCGAGAACAACCCGAGCCCCGACAGCGACAGCGACGGCTTCTGCGACCTGACGGACAACTGCCCGTCGGACGCCAACGCCGACCAGGCCGATGCCGATGCCGATAGCGTTGGCGACGCCTGTGACACCTGCACCGACGTCGACGGCGACGGATTCGGCAACCCGGGCTTCCCCGCCAACACCTGTGGCGAGGACAACTGCCCGGCCGACTTCAACCCCGACCAGGCGGATAGCGACGGCGACGGCGCCGGCGACGTCTGCGACGACTGCGCCAACGACAACGACTGTGACGACGGCAACGCCTGCACCACCGACACCTGCACCGGCTCCGGCTGCGTCAACACGCCGCTTCCGGACACCGACAACGACGGGTTCTGTGACCTGCTGGACAACTGCCCCTCGGACAGCAACGCCGACCAGGCCAACGCCGATGGCGACACCACCGGTGACGTGTGCGACACCTGCACCGACACCGACGGGGACGGCTTCGGTAACCCGGGCTTCCCGGCCAACACCTGCCCCGAGGACAACTGCCCCAACACGATGAACGCCGACCAGCTCGACAGCGACTTCGACGGTATCGGCGACGTCTGTGACAACGACGACAACGACTTCGACGGCATGGGAGACAACGACGATCCCTGCCCGCTGGATGCGCGCAACCTCTGCTTCGGTGACGTGGTCACCGACGGCAACACCGGGCTGCCGATCCGCATCAACACCAACACCTCGTCCGCCGAGTGCGCCGGCCAGCGGCTGGACTGCAACGGCGACACCTGGTTCGCCGAGTTCGGCAGCAACCAGGGCCGTAACGCCACCTGCGATCTGGCCAACGGCTGCCCGATCAGCAACATCGACACGCTCTTCGGCTGCTCTCCCGACGAGGCCACCGAGGACATCTTCCAGTGCGCCCGTTGGGACCGCCCGGCTGCGCCGGAGCTGATCTTCAGCTACGACGTTCCGGATGGTGAGTACGTGGTCAACATGCTGTTCTCCGAGAACCGCAACGCGACCGCGGCCGTGGGCGCCCGCGTGTTCGACATCTCGATCGAAGGCCAGATCGTCTACGACGACTTCGACACCTTCGAGGCTGCCGGCGCCGCCGGTTCCGCGGTGATCCGCTCCGCGCGGGTCAACGTGACCGACGGCAACGGGATCCAGATCGAGCTGATCCACCAGGTCGAGAACCCCTCGATCATGGGTCTCGAGATCATCGCTCCGTCCTGTGAATTCAACAGCGACTGCGATGACGGCAACCCCTGCACCGACGACTCCTGTAACGCCGGTGCCTGCATCAACAGCAACAACACCAACACCTGTGACGACGGTGTCGCCTGTACCTCCGGCGACGTCTGCGGCGGCGGCACCTGCTCCGGTACCGACAACTGCGGCGTCAACGAAGAGTGCAACGTCAACACCGGCGTCTGCGACTTCAACGGCTGCCTGACCGACGCCGAGTGCGCCGACAGCGATCCGTGCACCGAAGACGTCTGCAACGGCGTGGGTACCTGTGAGAACAACCCGCTGCCCGACGGCGACTCCGACGGCCTCTGCGATGCCACCGACAACTGCCCGTCGGATGCCAACGCCGATCAGGCCGACGCGGATGCCGATGCCACCGGCGACGTGTGCGACACCTGCACCGACACCGACGGCGACG
Organism: uncultured Acidobacteriota bacterium; assembly: GCA_964496265.1. GTDB lineage: Bacteria > Acidobacteriota > Polarisedimenticolia > Polarisedimenticolales > Polarisedimenticolaceae > Mor1. The sequence continues at coordinate 6,674 of CAZBZH010000150.1, forward strand.
GCTTCGGCGATCCCGGCTTCCCGGCCAACGTCTGCGCCGAGGACAACTGCCCGAACGTCTCCAACGCCGACCAGACCGACACCGACGGTGACGGTGTGGGCGACGCCTGCGAGACCGGTCCCGCCAACGACGGCGACTTCGACGGCATCCTCGACGGCAGCGATCCCTGCCCGACCGACCCGCGCAACCTGTGCTTCGGTCCGGTGGCGATCGACAACACCACGACCGACCCGGTTCGTATGAACCTCAACACCTCGGGCAACTCCTGCGCCGGCGACAAGATCGACTGCAACGGAGACCTGTGGGTTCGTGAGTTCGGCAGCAACCAGGGCCGCAACGCGGTCTGCAACCTGCCGGGCGGCTGCCCGATCTCGGGCATCGACACGATCCTCGGCTGCACCGATGACGCCACCGAAGACCTGTTCCAGTGCTCGCGCTGGGATCGCCCGGCCGCGCCGGAGCTGATCTACAGCTACGACATCCCGAACGGTTCCTACGTGGTCAACATCTACCTGGCCGAGACCTTCACCGGAACCTCCAACCCCGGTGAGCGCGTCTTCGACATCGAGATCGAAGGCAACCTGGTTCACGACGACGTCGACGCCGTGGCGCTGACCGGCGGTGCCGGTATCGCTCTGGTCCGCTCGGCGGTGGTGACCGTCAGCGACGGGAACGGCATGACCATCGAGTTCCTGCACACCGGCGCCAACAACCCGGCCGTGAAGGCCATCGAGGTTCTGTCGCAGAACTAGGACCCCGATTAGTTCGTAGTCCGCTAGGGGCGGGTGGCTTTGGTCACCCGCCCTTTTTCTTTGGTGTTGCCGCGGGTGGGGTGGGGGTTGGCCTGCCGGCTTCGATGTGCGGCGTTCGCGGGGTGGGCGTTATGTGGGTGGGTTCGCTTTGTTCGATCCTGCATACGTTCGCCTGTCGGCCGCACAAAGGCGCCGTCCGGCCAACCCCCACCCCACCCTTCAGCCACAACGAAGCGGAGGCGCGTTCGCAGAGCCTCCGCGCGCTTTGTTCGGTCTCGAGGGGGAATCGGACTCCCGGTTCTGTCTCCGGTTGGGTGGGGTCTTGCCGGGACCGAGGTCGGAAGGGGCGTGGTCGGTTGTTGGGGGGGCAGGGGACTAAGGGGGTCCTTATTGGGCGGTTTGGTGGGGGTGGGGGGGCTTGTTTTGGGCGTAGGCTTCCTGCTGGACCGGTCTCGCTTGGGGGCGGTCCGAGGAGGTGACCATGCGCAAGTTCATGACGATCGCGACCATCCTGCTTTCCGCGGCCGTTGTCGGCTCATGGATCGGTCTTTCGGCCGAGGGTGAACCGGCGCCGGAAGTGGAGCCCACCGTGGAGGAGATCAAGCACCTGGTCGGCCTCCCGGATACGATCCCGGCCCACGCCAAGGATCTGGAGAACCCCCAGGCCCCGACCAGGAAGTCGTTGGAGCATGGCGGGCTGCTGTTCTCCAGCCAGTGCGTCATGTGTCACGGCACCGGCGGCAAGGGGGATGGCGATCTGATCGATCGCTTCGAGATGGAGATCCCCGACCTGACCGATCCGGCGTTCCACAAGGAGTGGACCGACGGCCAGCTCTACTACGTGCTGTCCCATGGTCACGGCCGGATGCCCAGCCAGAACCGCTTCAAGGAGCTGGCGCGCTGGGACATGGTCAACTACATCCGCTCGCTGGAGCCCTGAAGTTGTAGCCGCGGGTTGGGTGGCGGTTGGCCTGCCGGCTTCGATGTGCGGCGTTCTCGGGGCGGGCGTTGTGTGGGTGGGTTCTCTCTGGGAGATCCTGCATACGTTTGCTTGCCGGCCGCACAAAGGCGCCGTCCGGCCAACCGCCACCCAACCCTTCAGCCAACTCAGGGCCCCGAAGACTCGCTCCAGCTGTGTCTCGATCGCCAGGCTCCGACCTATCGATCAGCACCCCAGCCGGATCACAGGCACATGATCGCAACCGTGCCCCCCACGAGCGAAGCGACGTGGGCCCGCTGTAGCTGAAGGTGGGGGCGGGGGCTCGCCGTACGGCGCCTTTGTGCGGCCGACCCGCAAACGTATGCAGGATCGAACAAAGCGAACCCACCAAACAGCGAGAACCCGCGCACATAGCGTCCTTGCGGCGAACGCCGCACATCGAAGCCGCTAGGCGAGCCCCCGCCCCCACCGCTCCCCCAGCGTGCCTACCTCCCGAGCGAGCTCGAAAGCGGCAGCGCCATGCGCCAGGCCTTGCTCTCACCGATGGTCATCTCGACGAAAGGATCGAAGGGCTCGGCCAGCAGGTCGCGGCGAAGTTCGGCGCAG
>CAZBZH010000151.1:0-1128 GCA_964496265.1 uncultured Acidobacteriota bacterium
AGGCCGCCGCGGGACGGTCGTTGCCGCCGTTCAGCGGCTCGCCGCCGCCGACCGGCGCGCCTGCGGGGCGTCCGCCGGCGTAGTCGTAGCCCCCGCCGCTGACCGGCTGCCGGGCCATCTGCCGTACCTCCTGCATCGTCTGGGACATGCGGTCGACCCGTTGGTTGGTCTCCCGGATGCGCTCATCGACGATGGCCGCGCTGCGCGCCGCCTCGTCCACCGCGAGCTTCATGTCGGCGAATTCCGCCCTCGAGACCCCTCCGGTCTCCTCGGAGAGCTGGGTGCGCAACTCGGCCATCGCGCGGCGAGAATCTTCCTGCTGCTGCTCCACCCGGCGGAGCTGGGTCTGCACGTCGGCGACATCCTTGCGCAGCTGGGCGATCTGGTCGGGCATGACGCAGCCGGTCGAGAGCAGGGCGGCGCCACACAGGGTCATCATCGAGAACTTGATTTTTTGCATCACGAACCTCTTATAGCACCCCGCGCGGCCCGCCGGGTACCGCTCGTTATTCGAGGATGAACTCGGCCCGGCGGTTGCGGGACCAGGCGGCCTCGCCGGTGCGCTCGATCTCCGGGCGCTCCTCACCCCAGGTGACCACCCGCATGCGGCCGTCGGGCATGCCCAGGGAGCGCATGTAGTCCCGCACCACCTTGGCTCGGCGATCGCCCAGGGCCAGGTTGTACTCGATGGTGCCCCGCTCGTCGCAGTGCCCCTCGATCACCACGTTGTAGGCGGTGTTGTTCTCCAGCCAGGCGACGTTCTCCTGGATCGTCATGCGGTCGTCTTCGTCGAGTTCCGACTGGTCGTACTCGAAGTAGATCGTCTTGAGCACCCCCTGGGCGTTGAGCTCCTCGATGGAGTTATCGACCAGCGGCGCCGACTCGATGGTCTGGCTGGGGAAGGACTCGGTGACGATCGAGGGCTCGCTGTCCTCGACCCGGCCGATGCCTCCGCCCATCGACGGCGCGTCGGGCGGGCTGCCAGCTTCCGAGTCCGCAGCCGGCTCGGTGTCGATGGGTTTGGGCGGGCAGCCCGTTCCCACGAGCATGGCCACCGCGATCAGGATCAGGATCGTTCCGCGTCCTCGCATCAGATCGACTCCCTTCATTCTCGCCCTTCCTCCCTTG
>CAZBZH010000151.1:1228-8948 GCA_964496265.1 uncultured Acidobacteriota bacterium
CGGCTCAACGGGACCAGTCGGGGGTGAAGCAATCACCGCCCCGGGTCAGCCGCCGCACATCGCTGCCGTCGTCGCGCATCGTGTAGATATCGTACGTGCCGGTCCGGTTCCAGGCGAAGACCAGATGGCGTCCGTCAGGGGACCAGCGAGGGTTTTCCTTGTTGCCCCGGCCCTTGGTCAGCTTGGTCAGCTTGCCGGTGGGGATGTCCAGCACCAGGATCTCGAACTGTCCGTCCATCCGCGAGACGTAGGCCAGCTTGTCCCCCTCGGGCGACCAGGCCGGCGACTCGTTGTAGCTCCCCGTCGAGGAGACCCGCCGCACGTTCAGGCCGTCGGTGCCCATCAGGTAGACCTGCGGCGTGCCGGAACGGTCCGAGGTGAAGGCGATCTCCCGCCCGTTGGGGGAGTAGGCCGGCGCCGTCTCGATCGCCTGGGTGCGGGTCAGCCGGGTGTTGCGTCCGGTGGCCAGATTCAGGATGTAGAGGTCGGAGTTGCCGTCGGTGTCGGAGCTGTAGACGATCTTCTGGCCGTCGGGCGACCAGTCCGGCGCGGCGTTGAGCTCGCCGTCGATGGCCGCCGCGCTCTGCAGAGTGCCGTCGTCCCCCATGATGTAGATGCCCGGCTGCTTGCCCCGCCAGGAGACGAAGGCCAGCCGCGAACCGTCGGGGGACCAGACCGGGGTCAGGTTGATCGTCGACGTCGTGGTCAGACGGCGGATGCGGTAGCCGTCGTAATCCATCAGGAACAGCTCTTTGCCCTTGCCGTGCTTCGAGGTGAAGGCGATGCGGGTGGTGGCGACACCCCGGCGGCCGGTGGCGTGGAGCACCAGTTCGTCGGCCAGCATGTGGGCCACCCGGCGGATCAGCTCCTTGGTGCCGGCGTAGCGCTTGCCGAAGGTGCGGGTGCGGCTGTTGTTCTCGAACAGCTCGGCGACTACGTCGATGCGCCCCGAGCGGTTGCTCAGCTTGATCTGGGTCACCTCGTCGGCGTCGATGCTGAGCCAGTCGTCGTGGGGGATCTGGCCGCCCGCCGGCGGGACCTTCCAGTAGAGCGCCGGGTCGATCACGTCGTAGACCCCGCTGAACTCCAGGTCCGCGCGGAGGGTCTCGATCAGCTCGCGGGCGACGGCGCCGAAACCGTCACCGGCCTTGGCGTCGGGAATCGCGATCTTGATGCGCTGGAACGTGCCGTCGACCGTGCCTTCGATGGAGTCGGGCCCTTGAGCGACGGCGGGGACATGGGCCGCGAGCAACGCGAGAATGACGAACGCTAGGGCATGACGGGCAAGTCGATACATGAAATCTCCGTTGGGGCGGATCATGGGGCCCACTGGAAAACAAAACGCGCCGGCATCGTCGGCCGGTTCCAGCGATTCGGCAACGGGGGCAGGGGGTCGGCTTCGATGACGGCACGCATCGCCGAACGATCGAGGGACGGAATGCCGCTGGGGTTCTCCACCTCGACGAAGCGAACGGAGCCGTTGCGCAGAATCTCGAAGCTCACCGTGACGGTCATGGTGTCCCGCAGCCCGGTAAGCGGAGGCTGACGCCAGTGGGACTTGAGCGCGGCACTGACCCGGTCGGTGTACCAGGCCCATTCGCTGTCGCCGGGCATGTCGGCGGCAACACCGGTGCCTCCTTCACCGACGGGCCCTTCGCCGGCACCGCCGGGGGAGGGGTTCTGGGTCGGCGGGGTCTCGGTGGGCGTCGGGTCCGCCGGTGCCCTGGTGTCTTCGGACTTCGGAGTCGTGGTCTTCTTCGGAGGAGGCGTCTTCGTCGTCTCCTCCTTTTCAGGCTTCTTGATGACCTCGGGCTTGTCGTCCTGGATCCGCGCCGTGTCCTTCGGTTGCTCCCGCTCCGGTTCCGGCGGAGGCTGAACCGGTTCGGATTCCTGGGTCTCTTCCTGTTGCGGCGGAGGCGCCTGAATCTGCGGCCCCGGGTCCGGGATGCCCGCGGTCAGCCGCACGCTGACGGCGTCGATGTCGGTGATCTTGCGCGGGGCCAGGCTGGGAGCCAGCACCACCGCCATCAACAGCGCGACGTGAAACAGCGCCGATCCGACCGTGAAGGTCGTGCGGGGAGACATGCTCCCCGGGAGCACCAGGCGCACGCTCACCGGCGTTCCTTCAGGGCGCAGCGTTGGATCAGCGCACCGTGGCGGCTCATTGATCCTCCATCGGCGTGGTCACCAGCGCGATGTTGGTGATGCCGATGCCGCGGATGCGATCCATCAGCAGCAGCACCTCGCCGTAGGGCAGCCCCTTGTGGGCCTGGAGGTACACCGTCTCGTCGGGACCGAAGCGCTCGAGGCGTTCTTCCAGCAGGTCGACGTGGACCGGGCGCTCGTTGATCCGGATCTTGGCTTCCTGGTCGATGGAGACCACCAGCCGCGGTTCCTCGTTCAGGTTGTCGGAGTGATCGGCGGCGGGCAGCTCCAGGTTGATGCCGGTCTGCAGCATCGGAGCGGCCACCATCGAGATGATCAGCAGCACCAGCATCACGTCCACCAGGGGCGTGACGTTGATCTCGGCCAGGGCGCGCTGTCTGCGCGCGCCGCCGCCGGTGCCGCCGCCGAGGGCCGCGCCCATCTAGCTTCTCCGCCCCTGGACCCGGTGGATGAAGTCGGCGATGAACTCGTCGACCCGCGCGTCGAACTCACGCAGCCGTCCCAGGAAGTGGTTGTAGCCGATCACCGCGGGGATCGCGGCGGCCAGACCGATGGCGGTGACGATCAGCGCCTCGGCGATGCCCGGGGCGTAGGCCGCCAGGGTGGCGCTGCCCGAAGCACCGATGCCGCGGAATGCGTTCATGATCCCCCACACCGTCCCGAACAGTCCGATAAACGGCGTGGCGCTGGCGGTAGTTGCGAGGAAACCGAGACTTCTTTCCATCTCGCTCGCCTGGACCGTGGCATTTTTTCTCAGTGTGCGGTCGATGGCGTCCAGGTGGATGCCCTGGAGCGCCTGGCCTTCCGGCGGGGGATTGAGGCTGATCTCTCGGAAGCCGGCGCGGAAGATATCGGCGATGGGGCTCCACTCGAGCTTCTTCGTCTTGTCGTGGATCGCGGCCAGGCCGCCACCCTCGTGAAACGCCTCGAGGAACTTTTCCGATTCGCGCTCGGCGCGGCGAAACCGGCGCATTCGCTCGGCCATGATGCCCCAGGAGAAAACCGAGAAGCCGAGCAGCAGCAGCATGATCGCCTTGATCAGCGGCCCCGCCTGGCTTACCAGCGACCAGACATCGAGGTTGTGAGCGCCCTGTGCGATCAACCGATTCTCCTTTCATGTGCCGGGATCGATCTCGGCGTCAAGGCTCTGCCTCCGCCCCACGGACGAACGTCCGTCCGGCGCCACGACGATGTTCGGCACCGGTCATTCCATGCTAAACCAGTGCCAGTTGTCCGGTCAAAACAATCAGGCGTGATTTCAGCCCGCCGACCTTCATTGCACTATGTCGGCGGCGGCAAATCACAGCCGTTGACCGGCCGACTTCGCCGGTGTTAACGTCCGCATCTCCTCCGACAACGGACGCCGATGCTCACCACGCTTCGCATTCGTGATCTGGTCCTCATCCAGGAACTGACCGTGACCTTCGGTCCGGGCCTCAACCTGCTGACCGGCGAGACCGGCGCGGGTAAGTCGATCCTCGTCGACGCCCTCGGCCTGGTCGCCGGCGCCCGGGCGGACACCGCCGCCGTGCGCCGTGGCGCCAAACGGGCGGTGGTCGAGGCGGTGTTCGAACCCGCCGACCGTGAGCGCCTGCAGGGGCTGCTGGAAGAGCGGGGGCTCGAGCCCGACGAGGAAGGGGGCCTGATCGTCCGCCGGGAGGTCGCCGCCTCGGGCGGTGGGCGGGTCTTCATCAACGGCTCTCCGTCGACCGTCACCGTCCTGCGCGAGCTCGCCGGCGGACTGATCGACCTGCACGGCCAGCACGAAGCCCAGAGCCTGCTCTCGCCCGAGCGTCAGCTGGCGCTGCTCGATCGCTTCGGCGGTCACGGCAAGGAGCGGGAGGCGGTGGCTGCCGCCTGGAACGGCTGGCTCGAGCGTCAGCAGGCGCTGGACGACCTGCGCGAGCGGGGCAAGAGCCGGCTACTCCGCGCCGAGGAGCTGCGCCGGCAGCTCAACGAGATCGACGCGGTGGCGCTCCAGCCCGGCGAACTGGAACAACTGGACCAGGAGCGCAGCGTGCTGCGCCATGCCGGCGAGGTGCAGGACCTGCTGCAGAAGTTGGTCGGCTCACTCTACGAAGGGGAATCCAACGCCTCCTCGCTGGCCGCCGCGGCCGCCCGGGACGCCGGCCGTCTGGCCGAGATCGATCCGTCGCTGGGGGAACTGGCCGAGCGGGTCGAGCAGGCCCGGCTGGATCTACAGGATGTCGGCGACGCCTTCCGCGACTACCGGGACCGCGCCGACTTCGACCCCGCCCGGCTGGAGGCGGCCGAATCCCGCCACGCCGAGATCGAGCGGCTGCTGCTGCACTACGGGGAGAACGAGCAGGCGGTGCTCGATCACGCCGAGGCGGCGCGCGCGGAGCTGGCCCAGCTGGAGCACTTCGACGACGAGCTGGAGAAGGTGCAGGCGGAGGTTGAGGCGGCCAGGAGCAAGTTCGACAAGGCGGCGACCAAGCTGACCCGCAAGCGGCGCAAGGCCGCCGGCACCCTGGGGCCCGCGGTCGAGGCACAGCTCGCCGACCTCTCCCTGGCCAAGGCCAAACTGAGCATCGAACTGGAGGACGCCGAACCCGGCCCCCGGGGCACCGAGCGGGCGGAGCTGCGGCTCCAGGCCAACCCCGGCGAACCCCCGCGGCCCCTGGCCCGGGTCGCCTCCGGCGGCGAGCTCTCCCGGGTCATGCTGGCGCTCCACGTGGTGCTGGGCGACGCCGAGCAGTCCCGGGCGATGGTCTTCGACGAGGTGGACACCGGCGTTAGCGGCGCGGTGGCCGACGCCGTCGGCGCCCGGCTGGCCCGGCTCTCCGGCCGCCACCAGGTGCTCTGCGTGACCCATCTACCTCAGGTGGCCTCCCACGGGGACCGGCACTACCAGGTGCGCAAGGAGGTCCAGGGAGAGCGCACGGTCACCGAGGTGCTCGAACTGGGTGAGGACCAGCGGATCGACGAGCTGGCCCGGATGCTGGGCGGCCGGGAGATCTCCCGGGCCTCCCGGCAGAACGCCCGCGAACTCCTGCGGGCTGCCGCCGCGGTACGTTGAGGATGCGCCTCGCCGGGGCTCGTGTACCCTTTCCCTCATGGGAGACAACGTGAAACGCATCGCGGTCTATCCGGGCACCTTCGACCCGGTCACCAACGGTCACCTGGACCTGACCGAGCGGGCCAGCCGCCACTTCGACGAGGTGGTGATGGCGGTGCTGCTCAACGAGAACAAGCAGCCGACCTTCAGCACCGAGGAGCGGGTCGCGTTCATGCGCGAGGCGGTCAAGGCCTGGCCCAACGTACGGGTCGACAGCTTCGGCGGCCTGCTGGTGGACTACGCCCGGAAGATCGGCGCCAGCGTGATCGTTCGCGGCATCCGCGCCGTGTCCGACTTCGAGTACGAGCTGCAGATGGCGATGATGAACCGCCGGCTGATCGAGGAGATCGAGACGGTTTTCATGGTGCCCAGCGAGTCCTACTCCTACCTCTCGAGCAAGCTGGTGCGCGAGGTGGCCCGCTTCGGCGGCAACATCTCGGGGCTGGTGCCTGAAGCGGTGGAGCAGGCCCTGGTCGAGCGTTTCCGGAGTTCCTGATGCGCGGCTTTCTCCGAGCGGCCGCGGCGCCGTTGCTTGCGCTGACGGCGCTCTCGTTGCTCGGCTGCGGCGCTCCCGCTCCCGAGCGGCGTTCGATCATCCTGGTGACCCTGGACACCACCCGCGCCGACTACATCGGCGCCTACGGCAGCGACCGGGTACCGACGCCGGTCCTCGACCGAATCGCCGCTGAAGGGGTGCTGTTCGAGGAGGCGATGTCCCAGGTGCCGCTGACCCTGCCGTCCCACTCGAGCATCCTGACCGGCCGCTACCCGGCCTCCCACGGGGTGCGGCACAACGGCATCTACCACCTGCCTGACGAGGCCGAGACCCTGACCGAGATCGTCGGCGCCGAGGGCTTCCGCACCGCCGGATTCATCGCCGCCTACGTGATGAACAAGGGCTACGGGGTGGAGCAGGGCTTCGATCACTACAGTGATGTGGACCAGGACCGCTACCAGGGAGGGGAGGACAACCTCTTCGCCGCCGAGCGGACCGCCGAGGAGGTCAACGCCTCGGTGTTCGAATGGCTCGACCGGCGGCCCAAGGGGCCGTTCTTCATGTGGGTCCACTACTACGACCCCCACGACCCCTACGCGCCGCCGGAGCGGGAGGGGATCGTCGGCGAGGGCTACGCCCGGGAGATCTCCTACACCGACGCGGCGCTGGGAGACCTGATCGCCCGGCTCGAGGCCGACGGCATCTACGACGATTCGATCCTGGTGGTCATCGGCGACCACGGCGAGAGCCTCGAGGAGCACGGCGAACGGACCCACGGGTTGTTCATCTACGAAGGGGCGATGCACATCCCCTTCATGATGCGGGCGCCCGGGTTGCTGCCCGAAGGGGTTCGCGTCGGCGGCCCGGTGGAACAGGTCGATGTGCTGCCGACCCTGATGAGCCTGACCGGCCGAGCCATCGGCGAGGAGGTCCAGGGCCGGGACCTGATGCCCCGGATCAACCAGGAGGACGACGGTCTGGAGGCCTGGGTCTACGGCGAATCGCTGATGCCCCGGATCGAGTTCGGCTGGAGCGAGCTCTACTCCGCCCGGGGCTCCCGCTACAAGTACATCGAGGCCCCGACTCCGGAGCTCTACGACCTGCACGCCGATCCCGACGAGATGAACAACCCGTTCGACAGCGACCCGGATCGCGCCCGGGAGCTGGCCGGCCGGCTGGCGGCCTGGAAGGAGGCCTCGGTCTCCGAGGGCAGCCTGGACGCCAGCAGGAGCGCCGATGACGAGCAGATGGAGAACCTGCGGAAGCTCGGATACCTGGGCGGTTCTGACGGGGAGATCTTCGAGATTGACGAAAGCAAGGCGATTAGGGACTTGCCGGACCCCAAGGAGATGATCGGCGAACTGCGGCGGCTGGACGACGCCCGCCAGCTGATCGCCGACGAGAAGTACGCCGAGAGTCTGGTGGTTCTAGACCAGATTCTGGCCGCCAATTCGAACAACCATCTGGCCAAGGCCTCGCGGGTCAAGGCGCTGATCGAGCTGCGCCGCTACGACGAGGCCGAGTGGGCCGCCAAACAGAACCTGGAAGCCGCGATAGAAGCCGCGAGAAAGGACCCCAACCACGGGGTGATGGTGCCCAAGGCCATGGGACTGATGGCGGGGGTCTACCAGGCGACCGGGCAGATGGACAAGGCGATCAAGCAGTTCCGCGACCTGCTGGTGATGGACCCGCGCAACACCGAGGCCCGGGTCGACCTGGCCCGCATCCTCAACGACCGGGGCGAGACCGCCGAGGCGCGCCAACTGATCGATCAGGTGCTGGCCGAGAACCCCCGTCACGGCGAGGCCCGGGCCAGCAGCTTCCTGATGCACTGGCGCGCCGGCGACGCCGAGGCGGCCCTGGCCGATGCCAAGCGGCTGGCGGTGGCCAAGGCCGGGGAGGCGGGCACCCTGGTGCAGGCGGGGCGCATGCTGATGCAGGCCGGCGACCCGGCCAGCGCGGCGCTGGCCTTCGAGGGC
>CAZBZH010000152.1:0-6391 GCA_964496265.1 uncultured Acidobacteriota bacterium
CCGGTGGCCGGCGAAGATCAGGCCGGCTCCGATCCGGCGGCTGCGTTTCTCCCCCGGCCGGTCGCTGCGCATCACGCGCCGGGCCCGCAGGGTCAGGCGCTCGAGGATGCCGAGGAAACCGGGATCGAGCAGCGGTAGCGGTTGGCCGGCGCTCAAGGAGTCCGCCCCGTGACCCGGTCGAAGTGTCTGTAGGCAAAACGCAGCGAGCCGATGGAGAGGAGCGCCAGCTCCAGCACCAGCACGATGGAGATGCGCTCCTGGGGAGAGAGCGTCGCCGCCCGCCAGCTCGTGCCCAGCAGATCACCGCCGTAGAAGATCGCCAGGATGCTCCCCGATGAGATCGCCGCGGCGACTCCGCCGAGGAACGCGGTAGCGGGGCGTTGTTTCTCCGCGTCGGCCAGCACCACCAGGCCCCCGATCAGGCAACCGCCGAGCACGACGATGGTGATGAACGAGAAGATGTTCTCGACCATGATCCCGGTGACCGCGAGGAATGGAACGAAGTTGGCCGCCGCCAGCAGCATCATGCCGGCGACGCCGGCCCGCCGGGGAGTGCTGAGCAGCAGGCTCAACCCGAGGCACAGGCTGAAGCCCGCGACGAGCTCGGCGATGGTCAGGAAGAACATGACCCAGACTTCCGTTCCCGGACCGGGTCCGCCCATCAACCAACCGATGATCGCGAGCATGAAGAACGGCGGCAGGAAACAGAGCAGGATCATTTGCCGGCCTGCCTGGATCTTGCCCTTGATGATGTCCCGGGCGCTCAACGGAGTCGTCAGCATTACACCGAGGGTCTTGCGGTTCCGTTCGCCGGCGATGGCCGAGGCCCCGACCATCAACGGAATCAGCAGGCCGACGATCACCAGCAGCGGGATCAGCGCCGCGGCCCAGTCCGCTCCCGCCGCCAGGGCGGAGGCGACCAGCAGGGTCGCGATGATGTTGAAGGTCCCGATACGCAGCGCGTAGTGCCGGCGCGCCAGGCCTCCGGACTGCAGGGTCAGCCAGGCGATCGGGTTGGAGCCGATCCGCCGCGAGGAGAACGGAATCTCGATGCCTCCCGGGTTGATCCGTTTGAAGAAGGGATCCAGCGCCTCGAAACGGCCGCGCAGGCCGCGGCGGCTCGGCGCGTTGAGCACCCGGGGGAAGTAGAGCCAGGCGACGAACAGAATGGCCAGGAAGCTGGCCAGGCCGGTGCCCAGCGGGGTCCAGGTCGCTCCGGCCAGCCCCTGACTGGCGGCGGCGATGGGGAGCTGGGTGAACCAGGCCTCCCGCAGCGGCGTGCGCAGCGGGTAGTCGGGAGCCTTGTCCACGAACGCCAGCAGCTCCGGAGCCAGGCTGAGCAATGCCCCCGACGCCAGGGCCCAGAACGAGGCCACGATCGCCGAGCGGTACATCAGCCCGAAGAGGAGGCCGACGGCGATGCCGATGGCGCCGATCAACACGCTGGAGAGCGCGAACCAGGGCAGGTAGCTGTAGTCGACTCCGCCGCCGAGGCCGACCAGGGCCAGCAGCGGCAGCCCACCGGCGAAGACCATGCTCATCAGCCCGGTCAGCGCCAGCACCTTGCCCAGCAGGATCTCGATGTAGCGGAAGCGGCTGAGGGCCAGCAGCCCCAGGGTTTCGCTGCGCTTCTCCAGGGTGATCGACTGCACCCCCATCAGGATGCCGAGCACCATCGCGCCCAGGGACTGGAGCGACACGATCATGGCGAACAGGGCGCCCGACGAACGGGAGATCGCGGCGCCGGAGATCTTGTCGGTGCCGGCCAGGGCGATCGGCGCGACCACCAGCGTGCCGATCAGCGCCGCGTAGGCGGTGCGCAGGACGAAGGGGGTCTTGCTCCGCGCGGTCTCGCGTAGCTCCCGGGAGGCCAGCGCCGCCAGATGGGAGAAGAAGCTCAAGAAGCGACCTCTTCACCCTCCGCCGAGGTCAGCCGCAGGTAGGCCTCTTCGATGCCGATCGATTCGGCGTCGAGTTGGCGGATGCGCAGCCCGTGTTGGGAGAGGAAGCGGGCGATGTCGCCGACCCGGTCCCGGTCGTCGGCGACCGAGATGCGCAGTTCTCCGTCGTCGCCGGTCTGCACCCCGGCGATGCCCTCGAGATCGCCGAGCATGGCCGGTACGTCGTTCAACGCTCCCTCGACCCGCGCGCGGATCACGTTGCCGGTTCCGGCGTGGGCCAGTACCTCGTCGACGGTGCCGTGAGCGACCAGGCTGCCCCGGTTGATCACACCGATCGAGGTGCAGATCTTCGCAATGTCGCTGAGGATGTGGGAGGACAGCAGGATGGTCTTACCCATGGCCCGTAGCTCCCGCAGGATCTCCCGCACCTCGATCCGCGCCCGGGGATCGAGCCCCGAGGCGGGTTCGTCGAGCAGCAGCACCGCGGGGTCGTGGATCAGCACCCGGGCCAGACTCAAACGCTGCTGCATGCCCCGGGAGAGTTCGCCGACCATCGCCTCCCGCTTGTTGGCCAGGTTCGTCAGCTCCAACACCTCGCCGATGACCCCCTTGCGTTTGCCGCGGGGCACGTCGTAGGCGGCGGCGAAGAACTCGAGATACTCGTCGACCCGCAGGGCGTCGTAGACGCCGAACAGGTCGGGCATGTAGCCGATGTGCCGCCGCACTTCCCGTCCGTAGGTGCGCACATCCAGTCCGGCGACCTCGGCGCTGCCGGTGGTCGGTTCGAGCAGGGTGGCGAGCACGTGAATCGTGGTGGTCTTGCCGGCGCCGTTGGGTCCGATGAAGCCGAAGAGTTCTCCCTCGGCGATCTCGAGGTCGAGCTGGTCCACCGCGGTCAGCTTGCCGTAGCGCTTGGTCAGACTCCGGATCTTGATCATCAGCTGTTCTCGCTCCTCGATGATTCGCGGGCCGCGATGGGCATCACGTCGCCGGTGCGGCTGCCGCGCCGGAGGGGGACCCGGATCAGGCGCACGCCGTCGGGTTCGGGAGTCGTCCCCTGGACTTCCAGGGTTTCCAGGCGGGAGGTCCGGTCGGCGGCCCAGCCGCAGAGCACCAGCCCTCCCCGCCGCAGGTAGCGGCTCCAGTCGTGGTGGGGAGAGTCGACGAAGGAGATGTCCCGTTCGGCGGAAGGCCCGACCTGTAGATGGGATGTCTCGAGAATCAGGCTGCGGAGCAACGAGAGATTCTCCCGGGCCTGGCTGGCCGGGATGTCCGCGTCGAAGGGGGGCGTGTTCTTGCCGATCGGTTCGCTTCCGTCGAGCTTGATCGGGTCGATGGCGACCTTCTGAATCATGCCGTCGGCGAGCCGCGGGAGCCGGTAGCCCACCGCCTTGCCCTGGTCGACCGCCAACAACATGGCGTGCTGGAGTTCTACCCCCAGGTGGCTCTGGATCGTTCCGCGCAGCACGCCCTCTCGAATCGTGAGTTGGGCGTCAACCGACACGCCGCCGGCCGGGCTGTCCCCGGCAGCCGATGCCAGCAACCAGTTCCAGCGCCCCATCTTGGCCGAGGCGGTTGCGGGGTACTGGCTGTAGCGGCTGCCGCTCAGCATCGACGCCATCGGGGTTCCGGCGCCGGGCACCCAGCTGATCGGGTAGTTGTCGTCCAACGCGATCCACTGATCACCCGAAGAACTGGTGAAGACGCCGACGTGCAGTTCCTCGATCCAGCGGTCGCTTTCGGGCAGCAGGTCCTGATAGAGCACCTGTCGTGGACGGTACTCGGCGATGCTGCGTCCCTCGGCAACGTAGAAGTAGATCCCGTAGCTGGCGATCACGACCACCAGCGGGAAGGTCAGCCAGGTCCAGGCCAGCTTCTTGCGGCGTCGCAGGAACAGATAGTCGATCGGGCCGACGGCCAGCAGATAGGCGAGCAGCAGGAAGGCCAACAGGCCGCCGCTGGGAACCTGGACCGCCTCGTCGACCGAGATCGCCTGGACGGTGCGGTGTTGGAGTCCGTTGGGATTCAGCGGCCAGTAGCCGTCGCCGGGCCACGGACGGTGCCCACACTCGACCAGCAGGGTCGACCAGAGCGAGCCCCAGCCGGGCCAGCCGGCCAGGCCGGTGTTGGACGGATCCAGGCCGAGCACGACCACGCGGCCCATGCCTCGTTGTTCCCAGCGGGCGAGTTGGTCGCTGCCGGCGAGGCTCGCGGGAACTCCGTCGCCGCCCCGGGTGCGCACCACCGCCATCGGCCCGGTCTGCGGCATGGACGGGGCCTCCCCGTAGCGGGCCAGGCTGGGTAGGAGCCCGGTCGGCGCCACGTCCAGCGCCTGGATGCGGGTCCAGGCGGCGTGTTCGCCCACCGAGGATTCGAGCCAGCGCTCTCCCAACAGCAGGATCAGCGTTCCGCCCCGTTCGACCCAATGGCCGACGGCGTCGATCTGCCCGGGGCTGAGGTCTCGCAAGGAGGGATCGACCCACGCGATCACGTCGAGGCCGAACAGGCCCTGGACCTGCGCCGGAAGGTCCCGGGGTTCCAGGTGCACCCGCATGAAGTCCTCCCGCTCGATCTGCTCGAAGCCCAGCGGGTGGCTGCCCACGATGCCGACGACCGTATGGGAGATATCGATCTGCTTGCTGACCGCGTCGGCGGTGGCGACGGTCTTCTTCCCCCGCTCGAGTTCGAAGCTCAGTTCATTGCTGTAGAAACCGGCGTGGGTGTAGAAGGGGACTCGCTGGGTCCCGCCGGCGGGGAGGCGCACCAGGCGATCGTGCCTGGAGTAGCCGTCGTCACGGACGATGGTGAGGTCCAGCGCCTCAGTGGCCTGGGAACGGAGTTCGACGATGAAGGGCGCCAGGCCCCCGGCACGATGTACCCCGCCGGCGGCGTGGCGCACCGTCCAGCTCACCATCTGATCTTCGGATACGTCGCCGGGCGCTCCTCCGGACGCCCCGCCGGGTGTCTGGGCCGTCACGGGCCAAGCCGCCAGCCAGACCGCGAACCCGATCGCGAGCCACCGCAGCAGCCTGCCGTTCGGGCCTTCAGCCACGCGTGGCGCCCGCGGTTTGTCCGGGCTCGGTCTCGGCGACATGCTCGGTGACCGCATGCACCAGGGAGTCTCCGCTGGCTCCCTCGGCTTCACCCTCGAAGCTGAGCACCATGCGATGGCGCAGCGCCGGGAGCGCGACCCCCCTGACGTCATCGAAGGAGACGTTGGGCCTGCCCTCGAAGGCGGCGCGGATCCGGGCGGCCAGGATCAAGGCCTGGGCGGCCCGCGGGCTGGCGCCGACCCGGACGAAACGCTGGACCTCCGACGGGGCCTCGGAGCGGCCGGGGTGGGTCGCCTCGACCAGCCGCAGCGCGTAGCGTTTCACCGCCGAGGCGATGGGCAGTTCGCGCACCGCGGTCTGGAGTTCCAGGATCTGATCGCGGCCGGCCACCTTGCCGATCGGCGTCTCGTCGTTGCCGGTGGTGCGATCGACGATCTGCTCCAGCTCGTCGACGCTGGGGAACTCGACGTTCAGCTTCAACAGGAAGCGATCGAGTTGCGCTTCGGGCAGAGGGAAGGTGCCCTCCATCTCGATCGGGTTCTGGGTCGCCAGAACGAAGAAGGGAGGCTCCAGCGTGTGAGTCTCGCCGGCGACGGTCACCGAGCGTTCCTGCATCGACTCGAGCAACGCGGACTGGGTCTTCGGCGTGGCCCGGTTGATCTCGTCGCTGAGCAACACGTGGGTGAACACCGGGCCGGGTTGGAACTCGTAGCTGCGCCGGCCGCTGGGGTCCTCGATCAGGATCCGCGTGCCGATCACGTCGGCGGGCATCAGGTCCGGCGTGCATTGAACGCGCTTGAAGTCGAGATCGAGCACGGTGGCCAGGGTGCGGACCAGCAGGGTCTTGCCCATGCCCGGGAAGCCCTCGATCAGCACGTGGCCGCCGGCGAGGATGCCGGTCAGCAGGCCGTCCAGGGTTTCCTGGTGGCCGACGACCCGCTTGGCGACCTCGGTTCGAATCGCGGCGATCGTCTCCAGTCCTTGCTCCAGTCGTCGGGTCCAGTCGCCGGTGGGGTCAGTCATGGAGCCTCGTTTTTCTCCCCGTCGCGGGGTTTTGAAGGACGTTGCGAAGCATTGTCGGATGATGTTCCGGACGCTCCACGCTCGCGGGCGAAGTAGCGGCGTACCGCGGGACGGTAGCCCAGGGGCACGCGCTCCAGATCGCCGGCCCGTTCGGGCGTGCCCTGGGTCGCGGAGTAGACGAAGCGGCTGCGCAGTTCGGCACCCTCACCGGATCCTGCCGAGCGTCCCGGTTCGCTGACGAATTCGCCGTCGAGGCCCATCTCGCCCCGGACCTGGACGTCGACCCAGCTTTCCGCCTCGATGATGTGGGAGTCGTAGAGCGACTCGTAGAGCTCCTGGCGATCTGAGGTCTCGTCGCTTTCGCGGTCGCGCTCCGAGGCGCCGCCCGAGGCGAAGCGCGCCTCCTCCTCGCTG
>CAZBZH010000152.1:6408-8944 GCA_964496265.1 uncultured Acidobacteriota bacterium
CCGGCTGGCCGTTGGGGTTGCCGCCGCCGCCCGGCTGGTTGCCGTTGCCGCCGCCGGGGCCGCCCAGTTTCTGGGGCCGGGCGCCGCCGAGCATGAAGCGTGCGCTATTGAGCGCTTCGGAGAGCTGCCGTTGCGCTTCCCGGCTCATCCCCGACGAGCCGGCGGCGTTGCAGGCCTGGAGCGAGACCGATTGCCGGAACAGCTCCGACGCCTTCTGCAGGTCCCCTTCGCGCAGGGCCTTGGCGATCTTTTCCAGGGCCTCGGCTTCCTGCTCCTTGCCGGCTTCGCGCAGCGCCTGGGCCGCTTTCTCCAGCGCCTCGGCCATCTGTTGCATCTGTTGCTGGACCCGTTGGTCCCGCGCTTCCGTTTCCGACAGGGCGTTGGCCGTATCGGTCACCGCCTTGCGCAGCTGCTCCATGTCGCCGCTCTGCATGGCGGAGGCGAGCTCCTGAGAGAACGGGTTGTCGTAGAGTTCCTGCAGCGCCGCATCGAGCTCCGCGCTGGTGCCGGGGGCCTGGGTCATCTCCGCCGAGGCGGATTCGAGCATTTTTTCGACCTCATCCAGGGCCAGCAGGGCATCCTCCCGGTTCTCGAGTTCGTCTTCCTGCATGCGCCGGCCGATGTCCGCCAGCGCCGCGGTGGCCTCGAGCAGGCTCTCCTGATCGAGTTCTTCGGCGACCTGTTCCAGCTCCTCGGCCTGCTCTTCCAGGGTCTCGCCGACCTCGGCGATTCGCTCCTGCTCCTCGGGATCCGCCGGTGCCGCCGACGGGCTGACGAACGGCGGCAGCATCGAGGCGCCGAACAGCACCAGCGCCGCGATGGCGGAGAACAGCCAGTGCTTGCGGCGAGATAGCGGCATGGCGCGGCCGGGGGCCTTGCTGCCCAGGATCGCGTCCGCCTGCCGCCGAACCTCGATTTCCAGGGGATGCCGGGTGGATGGACCGGCCTCGACCGCGGTGACCAGCACTTCGTGGGTGCCGAGCTTGCGATCGAGCCGCAGGGCCAGGGCGCCACGGCGAGGACGCGACAGGAACGCGGTCAACGCCGAGGAAACGAGCAGGACCGCCGCAAGCGCCGGCAGGGTCGCCGGGGGCGCCGAGATCGAGCTGTTGGCCTCGATCAGCCGCAGGACCGCCGCGGTGAGCAGGATTCCAGGCAGGATCCAGGACAGGTCGCGCAGGACGCGGAGGGCCACCGCCCGGTGTCCCAGCCGGTCGAGACCGCGTTCGATACCTGGGTAGGCTGCCTGCTGTGCCGCCATCGAACACCCCTCTGCGTTACGTCGGCGTTGCCTGGTCTGAAACGAAAACTGCTCAAGTCTAAGTTCCCTTTTTTCGGACCGCAAATCGGCGGCGCGATTCGCCGCGCCTCGCTGCTGCAGCGGAACCGCGGCGGCCGGGAGCGCGAACCTGGGCTAGCATCCCGGCATGAGCCACGACACCCGAGTCCGTTTCCAGGTCAGCTGGGCCGACCTCGACGCCAACGGCCACATGGCCAATCGCGCCTACGTCGATTACGCGACCCAGACCCGTTTCGTCTACATCGCTTCCCGGGGCTTCACCCCGGGAGACTTCCGCAAGCACGGCGTGGGCCCGGTGATCCTGGAGGAGCGGCTGCGATACTTCAAGGAACTGATGTTCCTCGAGGAGTTCGAGGCGGACTTCATGCTCGGCGAGATGAGCGACGACGGCTCCCGCTTCACCATCCGCAACCGCTTCTTCCGCGGCGAGACCCTCTGCTGCGAGATGGTGACCAACGGGGCGTGGTTCAGCCTGCAGTCCCGCAAGATCCAGCCGCCGCCGGAAAAGCTGAAGGAAGCGATGCTCGCCTTGCCGCGCTTCGAGGTAGGCGTCTAGCGCAGTTTCGCGTCCAGGTCGCGAAATACCTCGGCGGCTGGGACCCCGGGTGATTCGCCGGCATCGAACTCGCGCAGGCGTTGTTCTGCCTCGTTGAGCCACGCGTCAAGCTGCGGGGCAGCGAATGGCGCCTTCTGTGTGTCGCGTAGTTTTCGACTTAGCTCGGTTTTCTTCTCTTGAGCGATCTTCATGGCCCGTGCCCCCAATATTGCCGTACGTGCGTGGATTTGGGGCCACTTGTGGAGTCCGAGGGAGCACCTAGGCGCGTAGCGTGAGCAGGATTCCCGCGAAAATGGCCAATCCGGGAAAAACTACATGTATCGATGTTCATCAGCTCGAGCCTTTAGGCGCGCCACGAGGGTGTTGAATCTTAAGAGAATGTCTGCCCCCACCCGTCTCATATCTGCCGCGTCGCCGCTCGTCTCCGAAAGGCGTGCCAGCCTGCGCATTATGTCGTCGCACGCTAGCTCGATCGAAGCAGGTTCGGCGCCGCGGAATAGACCTCGGCTCTCGCGGAGTTTCAGAATGCACGTCTGTATCTCCATAGCGTCTTGCTCTAAGTCGTTTCCGGCCAAACTGCTCGAAGAGGCGCCAGGTCCGTATCGGCCCAGTACTTTCTCTGCGCGTCTTGCTAACTCTAGAAGAGTCGAAATCTCAGTGGCGCGTGACCGGTTGGCAAT
>CAZBZH010000153.1:0-8892 GCA_964496265.1 uncultured Acidobacteriota bacterium
ATGCGCGGTAGCTCACCGTGGTGTGCCGGAGAGCCAGCTCTCGAATTTGCGGCGGTATCGGCTCGGTCTTCCTGGGCGCGGCGTTGACTCGGGTCTCGAAGCTGGCCTCGAAGCGAGAGACCCCGATGAACTCGGCCAGGGAGTCCATCGACGCTTCACAGAACAGCGTTTCGTAGAAGCCGATCCAGACCTCTCCAGGCTGGAAGACGCGCTCCAGTTTGTCCAGGGTCGCCGCGTAGTCGCTGCGTGCTCGCGGGCGGGGCCGCTCCACGTACTCGGCGAAGCGTTCGACGGTCGGAGTCGCCGAGCTTTCCCGGCACGCATGCTTGAATGCCGACCACAGCCGGGAGACCGGGTCGCGCATCAGGAAGATCACCCGGATGCGCGGGTGGAAGTCCCGCATGGCCCGGAAACCTTCCAGGGGCAGGGCAGCGTATGCCGGCGTGATCTCACCGAAGGCGCGGTGGGTCTCGCGAGCCAGATGCTGGAAGTACTTCGCGTACATTCCCGGCTCGTCGAACATTCGTTGGCGGAAGCGGAGGCCGTCCAGGCGGGTGCGAAAGGCCGGGTTGTGCAGCAGCTCCGGCCGATCTCCGGTCTGTCGCATCGCGGCCGCCAGACGTTCCCGTTGAGCGGTTTCATCCCAGCGCATCTCCGGGGTGCCATGGTGCGCGTCGTAGAAGTGGAGCTCCTTGAGCCCCGACATCGCGATCTGGGGGTGAGCGGACAACGCCCGGTGCAGCCAGGAAGTGCCGGCCTTCTGTGCGCCGATCCCGACGATGTAGGTCTTGTCGGCCAGTCTGTTCGTGACGTCCGGCACGCTTTGGGCCCCCGCGCAGCATCCGGGCGCCGGTGTCTTCGCCGTGCACCCCTGGTTCGAGCCAGATATCGGCCTGCTCGACCGACACTTGAGGTGCGCCCTGCTACGTCTACGGGCCCGCCACCCAGGTCGTCTGCGGGGGCACGGGGTAGAATGCCGGCATGTCCATCAAACCTGATCGCGATTTTCTGAAGAAACTAGTCCTGGCCGCGGGAGCTCCCGGCGCCGAGGACGAGGTGCGCGGCCTGGTCCGCGAGTCGATCGCCGGCTGCGGCGATCTGCGCCACGATCGGCTCGGCAGCATCCTCTGCGAACGCGAGGGGGGCGCCGGGTCCCCGCGTGTCGTCCTCGACAGCCACCTCGACGAGGTGGGCTTCATGGTCCAGAGCATCGACGCCGCCGGGCGGCTCAAGTTCCTGGCGCTCGGAGGCTGGTGGAACCACGTCCTGCTGGCCCAGCGCGTCGACGTCATCACCGAGGGGGGCAAGGTTCCCGGCGTGGTCTCGTCGTTTCCCCCGCACTTCCTCAAGGACAAGGACAAGGACGAACTGGTCGATATCGAGGACATGTACATCGACGTCGGCGCCGGCAGCCGCGAGCAGGTCGCCCAGCTCGGGATTCAGCTCGGGGACACGATCGTGCCGCACTCCGAGTTCGTCGAACTCGCGGGGGATGTCCTGAGCTGCAAGGCGTTCGACAACCGTGTCGGCGTCGGCATCATGTGCGAGGCGCTACGGGCGCTGTCGGCAGGAGATCACCCCAACACCCTCATCGGGGTCGGGGCCGCCCAGGAGGAGGTCGGTTGTCGCGGAGCGCGGACGGCGGGAGTGGTCGCCGAGCCCGATGTAGCGCTGATCCTCGAGGGGACGCCCGCCGACGACCTGCCCGGATTCTCCGAGCCTCAAGCCCGGCTGGGCGCGGGCCCGCAGATCCGATTCTTCGATCCCACGGCGATCTCCAACCGAAAGCTGGTCCGTTTCGTCCAGAAGACCGCCGACGACGCGGGCATCCCGATCCAGATCGCGGTGCGGCGCTCGGGCGGAACCGACGCCCGTTCTTACCAGGCACACGGGGTGGGCGTGCCCACCGTGGTGATCGGGGTGCCAGCCCGTTACATCCACACCCACGCTAGCCTGATTCAATGGCAGGACTACGAGGCGGCGTGCCGACTCACCGTGGAGCTTGTCCGGCGGCTCGATGCGCAGGCTGTCGATGAACTGGTGCGCTGGGAATGAGAGCCTGACCGGCGGTTACGGCCCTTCGCTTCCCAGCTCCAGCATCCAGATCTCGGCGTCCTGGATCGCCCGTACGATGAAGAGCGTGCGGCCGCCGTCGGCGATCTCGAACTTACTCGGCCCGGGAATGCCGGGAACCTCGCGGAGTTGCTCGTCGTCGAGATCCCACAGCACCGCGCGATGGTTGGACGCATCCCAGAAGATGAGCCGGGAGGCGTCGAGCCAGCCATCGAGCAGGGCCGTGCCCCTGCAGGCGATCGATTCCCCATTTTCGTATCGCAGCCTGGTGATCGCTCCGGACGTCAGGGCGTAGGTCGCGAACTCTCCATCCCAGTCGGTGCACCCGCTGAGATGCTGATCGTCGGTGGACCACCCCAGCGCGATGAAATCGACTTGATCGCGGGAGATCTGGTGAGGCTCGAAACCGGCATCGGGTTCAAACCAGGCGGGATCGACATCGTAGATCGCCGAGCCGCTGCTGGTGCCGGTCGCGCTGATGCGTTTGCCGTCATTCGACCAGCTCGGGTCGTTGATCCCTCTGGTCGACTCGGTGGCGATGACGCGCAGGCCGGTGCCGTCGGCGCCGATCAACCAGTGCTCGTAGTCCCCGCCGCGATTGGAGTAGAACACGATCCATTCGTCATCCGGGCTCCAGTCCGGGCCGCGATCCCGGGCGCGATCATTGGTCAGGCGGCGACGGTCGGTACCGTCGACCCGGATGGTGTAGAGGTCTTCCTGCAGCGCTCCGGCGCGGTAGGCGATGCGCTGCTCGTCGCGGGAGAGGCTGAACTGCGCGATGTGGTTCTTCGATGAGAAGATCGGTTCCGCGGGGCCCCGCGGTCGTTCGGTCCCGGGATCGAAGGGGATGCGCTCGAAGGATTCGATCCGGTTCGAGACGCCGAGCATGATTCGCTCACCGGTCTTGTCCATGCTGAACGAGGCGACCCGGGCCACGCCGGTGGTCACCGCCTGAGGGGCTCCGATCGGCTGGCCGGTGGCCGGGTTGACCGCGATCTTCCACAGGTCCGGACTGCCTCCGCGATCGCTGACGAAGTAGATCGCCTTGCCGTCGGGAGCCCAGCGGGGCTCCCAATCGGTCGCCGTATCATCGGTGATCGGGATGAACTCGCCGGAGCCCGAGGCCGAGATGACTCGGATATCCCGTTGGCCGGTCCGCGCCGTCCAGTAGGCGATCCAGCGGCCGTCGGGGGACCACTGGCCCTGTGCGGCATCTTCGCTCACCGGGATGACGCTGCGCGCTCCGGTCTCGACGTCGACGATGTGCAGCGGGCTTTTGGAGGTGCGGGAGTAGACATCGAAGATGTTCTCATCGCAGAAGGTCAGCTGTTTTCCATCCGGCGACCAGCCGGGATGAAATCCCTCTTCGCTGACTCGCCGCGCCGACTCGCCGGTGGCGCCCATGACGAAGATGCCGCCACCGTCCCGGTCCGAATCGAAGGCGATGCGCTCCCCG
The DNA here is from genome assembly GCA_964496265.1 of uncultured Acidobacteriota bacterium. Taxonomy (GTDB): domain Bacteria; phylum Acidobacteriota; class Polarisedimenticolia; order Polarisedimenticolales; family Polarisedimenticolaceae; genus Mor1. Next base: position 3,530 of record CAZBZH010000153.1, read on the forward strand.
TCGGGGGACCAGGCAGGGTGGTCGTCGTCAGAGTCGAAATCGGCAGTCAGGTTGACGGCGTTCTGGCCGCCGACCCGCAGCAGGAAGATGTCGAGATCGCCGCCATCCTCGGCGACGTACAGCAGTTGCTTGCCGTCGGGCGACAGGCTGGGTGAACGCTGGGAGCCGGCGAAGTCGGTCAGCAGCGACATGGCGGTGACCGCAGTGGCGCCGGAGCCGGTGGACGCCGAATCGTTCTTCCACGGGCCGAACTGTAGTGCAGCCAGGGCGAGGGCCGCGATCCCGGCGATCCCGGCAATCATCTTCCACGGGCCGGCGCCCGGCGCGCTGTCCGCAGGGTCGTGGGCCTGGGCCACCGCAGGCCGGCCGTCGTCACCGGCGGCGATCTCCCTGAGCGTCAGCGCCGCTTCGCCGATATCCCGCAGCCGTTCCTTGTGATCCTTGCGCAGGCAACGCTGCACCAGGCGCACCAGCCGCGGCGGGGCCACGCGCTCCAGAGGCGCCCAGTCCGGTTCGGCGCGCACGATCGCGGCCAGGACGTCGGTCATGGTCTCGCCGTCGAAGGCGCACCGGCCGGTGAGCATCTCGTACAGCACGCAACCGAAGGACCAGATGTCCGAGCGCTTGTCGAGCAGCTTGCCTCGGGCTTGCTCCGGGCTCATGTAGGCGGCCGTGCCCAGGATCACCCCGGCCTGGGTCGGAGCGGTGGTCATCGTGCGGGAATCGACCGGATCTCCCGAGCTGGAGCGGACGGCCGCGCCGTCGGTCGACTTGGCCAGGCCGAAGTCCAGCACCTTGACCTGTTCGACGGCGGTGAGCATCACGTTGGCCGGCTTGAGATCCCGGTGGATCACCCCCTGTTCGTGGGCCGCGTCGAGGGCCTCGGCGATCTGCCGGGCAATCGGCAGGGCGTCCTCGAGGGGGAGCCGGGCCTTGCCCAGAACCTCGGCCAGGTCCCGCCCGTCCACCAGCTCCATCACGATCGCCCGGGTCGCACCGTCCCCTTCAAGGCCGTACACCTGGGCGATGTTGGGATGGTTCAGGCCGGCGAGGGTCCTGGCCTCCCGCTCGAAGCGGGCTAACCGGTCGGCGTCGCCAATCAGCGCCTCGGGCAGGATCTTGAGGGCGACGTCACGCTCGAGGTTGGTGTCCCGCGCCCGGTAGACCTCGCCCATGCCTCCGGCGCCGAGCTTGGCGGTCACCTCGTAGTGCGCAATCTTCTGTCCGATCATCAAGCATCCATTGGGTCAACTAGCCCGGCGCCGCCGGGCAGCAAAGCGCATCAGCATACCGTTCATTGCCGGGTGGGGGTAGCCGGGAGTGGCGCCGCGGCAGCGTCAGCCGAGGGTGAGGCCGCAGTCGCTGCAGGCGCCCTCGACCAGCGGCGCGTGGGTGCCGCAGGCGGGGCAGGCCACACCGTCGCCGGAACCCGCCGGTTCCTTGGGAGCGACGAAGCCGAGCCCGCTCCGTTCGAGTTCCGCCTCCCAGTCGCTGCGAAGCAAGGCGGCCAGCTTCGGCACATCAGCCTCCTCGACCAGGAGGCGACCCTTGGTCCGTCAGCCGCCGCCCGCGCACTCGGCGAGCATCGCGGGGATCCCCGCCTGGAGACAGCTCTCGAGCAGTCGCTTGATGCTGGCCCAGTCGGTCTCGGAGCCGACCGCCAGTCGGGCTCCCTCGGCAACCCGTGCCTGGAGTGTGGTCCGCGCTTGTTGTTCGTCCATCGTGCCCTCGGCTGAACCGGTCGCGCTTAGCGTAACTCACGCAAACGAGTTGGTCGAGATCCCGGCGGCTAGTGCGGGCGCTAGTGCCCAGAGGCCCGCGTGCGCCATACCGCCGCAGCGGCCGCCGCGTAGTAGCCGAGCATGGTGCTTGCCCCATACCCCACGACCAGCACCGGAAACTCTCCGAACTGCGCGGCCAGGAGCACGCCTGCGAGGTACCCGGCAAGCAGAGTGCTCGCCGCGGGTAGCCCCGCCTGGGCGGGCCGGCGGCCCATGAGGAACGGCACGAGTAACGCACAGAGAGCGGCAACGGTCGCAAACCCGATGGCGGGGCTGAGATCGAAGGCGGTGTGTACGACCTTCTCGACGCCTACGGTGCCGACCAGAGGATCGGGCCGGAACCATGTCAGCGCTGCCAGAAGGGCCGCGCCGATGCCCACGGAGAGCCGTTGGGCGGCGCCGGCCGAGACGCGAGCCGTGATGGCTCCGATCGCAACGGCAACGGCAACGCCGCTGGCCTGGGCTGCGTCCGGTTGTGCCAGGTGGACGATCTGGAGTGCCGTCACGAGGCCGAGCCCGACCATCGGACGCCCGGCATGGGCGAGACGCCAGCCGGAGAGCAGAACCAGTGGGGTGAGCAGCAGGGAGGCATGAAGGGCCACCGGTCCGAGCTCGACCCAGCGGTAGACCCCTTCCCATCCGGGATGGATCAGGGTGGAGGCGGTCGCGGCCAGCGCGCCCCCCGCGACCCAGGTCATGGCCCTGGTGGGTGGTGGCTGCCGTTCCGGTGTCGGCCGGACTCTCCCGGCGGCGAGAACAATGAGGCTTCCGATGGCGGCGCAGGCGGCGATGAAACCCAGTCGACCGGCGCCGCCGCCTAGTTCAGAGGCGATGAAGAGGCCGATGGATACGGCGGGCACGGGCGCGAGCAGGTACATCCAGGATTGAGTGGCGCCCCATCGCATCTGCTCACTATAGCGCGCCTAGTGCAGCAACTCGCCGACCAGGAAGCGTCGAAGCTCCTGGTAGAGCCGGGTCCCGGCGTCGCTGTTGGTCAGGACAACGAACCCGGACCGCTGCTCCGGGTAGATCTCGAGCAGGGATTCGTTGCTGTGGTTGCTTCCGCCGTGGCCGAAGGTCATGCCGAAGGGGCTCTCGCGCAGCTGGAAGCCGAGCCCGAAGTAGGCCGGCCAGCCGATGTCCTGGGTCGGGTAGGCGTAGGTGATCGGCGTGAGCATTGCGTCGTAGGTCGCGGCCTCGAGGCCGCGCCGCTCGAGCAGGCCGACGATCATCTCGGCCAGCGGCCTGGCCGGCGTATGGAGGCTGTGCGCCACGCCGACCTCGTCCGGCAGGTAGGGCATGTTCGGCCGGGTCATGTCGTGACCCATGGCGATGCGACCCCGCAGTGACCCGTCATCGAAGAAGGCCAGTTCGCCGGCGATGCCCAGCGGTTTCAGGGTCTCCTCGCGCAGGATCGTATCGATCGGCTTTCCGGTCAGCTTGACGACGACACGTTTCAGGTACTCGAAGGCCTCGCCGGAATAGCGGAAGCCGGTGCCCGGGATGAACTTGATGTCGATCTTGCCGTTGTCGTTATAGCGGGCCCAGTTGGGAAAGCCGGTCCGATGGGAGAGGACGTGGCGCGCCGTGATGCGCTCGTAGCGCGGGTCATGGTCGATGTCCTCGAAGGGCAGATAGAGATGCAGCGGCCGATCCAGGTCGATCACACCTCGCTCGGCGAGGCGGTTCACGGCGAAGGCGAAAAAGATCTTGGTAATCGATCCGGCCTCGAACAGGGTCGCGTCGGTAACCGGCTCCTCGGTCAGGTAGTTCGCGACGCCGAATGAGCGGGTGTGGGCGATCTGGCCGTCGTGAACCAGCGCCAGCGATACGCCGGGTATCTGGTAGTGGTCCATGCGCGCCTCGACGAAGCGGTCGATCGCAGCGATCCGCTCGGCGGTGAGCTCGAACAACAGCGGCTCGCCCTGCTCGGGTAGATCGTTGACGGTGGTCAGCCGCAGCGGCGGAGCGTCCGTCACCGCGTTCCGTTTGACCGTCGCGACCACCGCGGCATCGTCGCGGACGCGGTGCTCGAAGTTCTCGCCGTACATGGGGAAAGCCGCACTCAGCCGGTACTCGCCGGGCGGAAGCTTGATCTCGAAGGCGCCTTCGGCATCGGTCTCCGGCTGTAGCCACATTTCCGGTGAGGCCGTCGAGGTGATCCGGTAGCGGTAGCCGCTGAGATCGGGCCCGTCGACCCCCTCGGCCCAGGCCTGGCTCCCGCGCAGGGTGCCCAGGCCGCGAGCGGGATCGACCAGCAGGAGATCGCCACAGCGGGCCAAGCGGCCGGTCTTGTCGCCGAAACGCCCCCACCATCCGTGGCGGATGTCGTTTCCTTCCTGGTCGACGTCGAGCACCACGTGATCGAGTCCCAGGGTTCGACCGGCGGCGACGGCCTCACCCAGTCCGATACGCCACTCGTACGTCGTGGTCCGGCCGCTGCGCCCCACGGCGACCTCCATGTTCTCCCACTCACCCTGGCGCGCGCGGGGGTCCCAGGAGTCCTCCTGGGTCAGGCGCTCGTGATGGCCAGTCGACGCGACGAGTGGCCAGGGCGCCGAGCCACGTACGCTGTGCACCGGATCGATGTAGAGGATATGGGCGTCCCGGCGCATCCACTCCGAGCCGTCAACCCAGTGATCGTCGTCAGTGGCCGATAGCGCGACGAAGAGTGACTCGCTCTCGAGGTCGTAGCCGACGCGGAAGTGGGCCTCGACTCCGCCGTTGGCGATCGGGTAGCGGGCCGCGTCCCCGGGCCAGTCGCTCAGATCCCCATCAATTGCAGGTGGGTCGATCGGATACCCGATGGCGATGGCGCCGTTGTCTGCCGCGGCAGGAGCCACGGCGAGAAGGAGACCCAGAACAATCGGCCAGCGCATGTCCACCCCCCTTGTGTGCGATTCGCACACTGAGTAACGCGCCAATCGCCGGTTCGGTAGCAGGAATTCTCGAGGAAAATCCCGGGGTGGGCCCGAAGGGGAGACATGCTTCGGCAGGATGCGGGGGGCGTGATAATCTCGCCCTTTCTTGGACACCTTCCCCCCAGCCATAGCAAGAAGGCGCAACCATGAAGTCGTACTCGGTCCTGATGTCGTTCGGCATGCTTCTGCTGATGCTCGGCGCAACCGCGGGTTGCGGGCAGCCCTCCGTTGAGATCAAGCCGGAACAGGGGCTCACCAATGAGGCGATATTCGACGAGCGCCTCTACGACGCGGCAAGGCCGGTCGCATCCCGCTGGCATCCCGACGGCAACTCCTTCACGGTGCTCGAAACCAGTCCGGCCTACGAAGACGCCGAGATGGAGGTCGACGAGAACGGCGACCTCGTCGAGCATCCCAAGGACCTGGTCAGCTACGACTTCGATTCGCTGGAACGAACCGTGATCCTCTCCGCCGAGGATCTGATCCCGGCCGGCGGCGACCGACCCCTGGTCATCGACGACTACGCCTGGTCGGATGACCAGAGCAAGCTGCTGCTGTACACCAATAGCGTCCGGGTCTGGCGGGTCAAATCCCGCGGTGACTACGCGGTGCTCGAACTGGGGAGCAGCAAGCGCACACGACTCGGCGGGCCGGATGCGCA
>CAZBZH010000154.1:0-8888 GCA_964496265.1 uncultured Acidobacteriota bacterium
CTTCATGGCGTTGCTTCCTTCTGTCCCCCTGCTTGCTCGTGCCCATGTTGGACTCGCAGGGGAGACGAAGGGTTCAGCCGAAAGGTGTCTTTTCTAGCTCGGGCCGCCAAAGAGTCCGGCCCACGTTGCGCCAGAAGGGTGTTGCTCCAGCCACGCCGAAATGTGGGTGAGGTCTCCGTCGAGACGTAGCAACATCTCGATCTTCTCTTCTATCTGCTCGAGTTCCCGAGGATTGAAGGGGCTCTGCAACTTCCGGTCTGATGAGGGGCCATTGGATACCGTCGCCACCACCCGAAGATTCGACATCCAACGGACACCTGGCCCCTGGATCAACAGGTAGCCCAACGGGCAGCAGCCCGCATCGAAAATCAGCGTGCCGACCTTTACCTCCGAGACCGAGGCAAGCTTCTGGACCTCGGCAACTCGGTACCGTGTCTCGTGACTCCAGCCTTCGGCCAAGAAGAAGCGGCTCACCACCTCCGGTAGCTTGCCCGGTTCCATGTCTCCTTCGATGGAGATAGAGACCGACGCGCCCCGGCAGAGAAGAGCGGTGATCACGCGATCGAACTCTTCAATGGAACTCTTGGCAGCGTCGTTCAGACTGACCGATAGCGGGGGAAGCCATTCAACAACCCGGCCTTGCGGAGAGGCCGGTTGCGGCGGAAGCTGCAGAAACTCGTTTATCGATTTGTTGTGCATGGGCTCCCTCGCCGTCAGGCACCGCTTCGGCGATCTCCGTACTACGTGATCTACCTGCTGGATGATAACCGGCCGGAGATCCTCGCCGTCTTGCACACAAGCCGACATCCGGACATCTGGATGCAACGCCTGCGCTAGCGGCTTATTTCGAGCGGTCGACCAGGCTGTAGACCGCCGGGATGATCAACAGCGTCAGCGCCGTCGACGTCACCAGGCCGCCGATGACCGTCAGCGCCATCGGGCTGCGCAACTCGCTACCGGCACCCAGACCCAACGCCATGGGAAACAGCCCCAGCACCGTGGTCGCCGTGGTCATCAGGATCGGCCGCAAGCGCACCTTGCCGGCGCGCTCCAGCGCCTCGAGCTTGGCCATGCCCCGCCGCCGCAGCTGGTTGGTGTAGTCGACCAGGATGATGGCGTTGTTGACCACGATCCCCGCCAGCAGGATCGCGCCGATCAACACCACGATGCTGATGTTGACGCCGAACAGCGCCAGGGTGCCGAGCATGCCGATCACCGAGAAGGGCACGCTGAACAGGATCACGAAGGGATGGATCAACGACTCGAACTGGCTGGCCATCACCAGGTAGACCATGAAGATCGCCAGACCGATGGCCATGCGCATGCTGTTGAACGAGGTCTCCATCTCCTGGCGCTGGCCGCCGACCAGGTAGTCGAAGCCCGGCGGGAACTGCATCTCTTCCAGCGCGGCGACGATGTCCTCGGTGGCGGCGCCCAGGTCGCGGCCGACCAGGTTGGCGGAGATCAGCGCGACCCGATCCCCTTCGGCGCGACGAATCTCGGCGGGGCCTTCCAGCTCGACCACGTCGGCCACCGCCGACAGCGGAATCGCCGTCTTGCCCTGCTGCAGCACGGTCAGCGCCATCAGGTCCTCGGGGCTGTCCCGGTACTGTTCCTCGGCGCGCAGGCGAATGTCGATGCTGCGGTCTTCCCGTTGGATGTCGGTGGCGACGGAGCCCTGCACCTTGGAGCGCACCACCGAGGCGACCTGGTCCAGGGTCAGGCCGAAGCTGGCCAGCCGCGCCCGGTCGAAATAGATCTGCAGTTCGGGGTTGCCCCCTTCCGTCGACGACTTCACATCGGCCAGTCCCGGGATCGCCCGCATGCGGGTCATCAGGTCCTCGGCCAGCCGCTCGAGCAGGGTCAGGTTGTAGCCGCGGATCTCGATCTCCACCGGGGTGCGGAAGCTGAAGTAGCTTGGCCGGCCGAAGCGGTAGTCCAGATCCCCCTGGCGGTCGAGCTCGTCGCGAAGCGACGCCATCAACGCCTCCTCACGCTCCCGGGAGACCGGCGGCGCCACGGTCAGGGTCAGCTGGCCGATGTTCTCCCGGCGCTCACCGGCGACGCCCCCCTGCTGGTTCGAGGCGCCGACGATGGCATAGACGGTGGTCACGCCGTCGAGCTGCTCACCGGCGAAGTCCTCGAGCGAGGCCATCCGGCGGCGGTTGATGTCCAGGTGGGTGCCCGGAGGCAGGGTGGTGTCGACGAAGAACTCCCCCTGCACCAGTTCCGGCACCAGCTCCTGCCCCAGCTGCGGATAAAGCATCAGGCTGCCGGCCAGCAGCGCGAAGGCGATCAGCACCGTGATGAAGGCGTGGCGCAGCACCCAGCGCAGGGTCCACTCGTAGGCCACCGCGATGCGATCGAACACCAGCTTGAACAGCGCCAGGGGCAGCGCGAACACCGCGCCGACGACCAGCATCACCCCCTTGAACAGCATCTTGACCAGCCGGGCGATACCGACGCCGACGAAGACAAAAACCTTGTCGACGGCCAGGGCCAGCTTGCCCCGCTTGCGCTCCTGCCCCTCGGCGGCGATCGGGTCGTCGAGCCCGGCGGCAGGGTCGAAGCGACGAGAAGCCAGCATCGGAATCACGGTGATCGCCACGATCAGGGACACGATCAGCGAGAAGGTCACCGTCATCGCCTGGTCGCCGAATAGCTGTCCGGCGATGCCCTCGACGAACACGATCGGCACGAACACGCAGATGGTGGTCAGGGTGCTGGCGATCACCGCCCGGGCCACTTCGCCGGCCCCCTTGCGCGCCGCTTCGACCTCATCGAGCCCCTGGTCCCGCCGCCGCTGGATCGCCTCCAGCACGACAATGGAGTTGTCGACCAGCAGCCCGATCCCCAGGGTCAAACCGCCCAGGGACATGATGTTCAGCGAGATGCCGCCGACGAACATCAGGAAGAAGGTCGCGATCACCGAGATCGGAATGGCGATGCCGATGATCAGGGTGGTCTTCCAGCTGCGCAGGAACAGGAACAGCACCAGGATCGCCAGCATGCCGCCGTAGAGCGCGGTCTGCAGCACCTCGGAGACCGAATCCCGGATGTAGCCCGCCTGATCGGTGATCACCTCGAGGCGCAACTCCGGATCGAGCTCGACCAACCGTTGGCGTAGATCGTCGATGGCGGCCTGGACCGCGTCGGAGACGGCGACGGTGTTGGTCCCCCCCTCCTTGTAAACCGCGACCTCGACGCTCTCCCGGCCGTTGATCCGGGTGATGACCTCCCGCTCCTTGGCGCCGCGATAGATACGGGCCACGTCGCTCAGCCGCACGATGGCGCCCTGGGAGCTATCGATGACCACCGGTTCCATGTCCTCGGCGCGGATGAACTCGTTGATCGTGCGGACCAGGTACTCGGTCTGCCCCTCCCGCAGACGGCCGCCGGTCAGGTTGATGTTCTCGGCGGCGAGGCGGTTCAGCACCTGGTCGACGGTCAGCCCCAGGTTGGCCAGCTGCCGCTCGTCGAGGGCGACCTGGATCTCCTCCTCCAGCCCGCCGCTGACGACGACGGCGGCGACCCCTTCGATCCGCTCCAGCGCCCGCTTGACCTGTTCCTCGGCCAGGAGGCGCAGGCGCACCAGGTTGTCCTCGCCGTAGATCCCGAGACGCAGGATCGGATCCAGCGCCGGGTCGTAACGCAGCAGCAGCGGCCGCTCGGCATCGTCGGGCAGGCGCAACACGTCCAGCCGTTCGCGCACGTCCAGCGCCGCCAGATCCATGTTGGTGCCCCAGGCGAACTCGAGGGTCACCTCGCTGACATCGGGACGGGAACTGGAGGTCACCCGGGTGACGTTGTTCACCACGCCGACGGCGTTCTCCACCGGCCGGGTGACCAGCCCCTCGATCTCCATCGGTGCCGCGCCGTCGTACTCGGTCTGCACCGTCAACGAGGGATAGCTGATGTCGGGCAGCAGGTCGGTGGCCAGATTGCCGAAGGCAACCACGCCGAAGACCACGGCGGCGAGAGCGAAGATGAAGATACTGACCGGGCGATCGGTCGAGAGCTCGATCAGTTTCAAGGCGCGGTCCCACCCGGACCCGCCGGACGTCCGGAGTCACCTCCCGGTCGGCCTCCGCGCCGTCCGCCGCCGGAACGCATCCGCTCGATGCGCTCCTCGATCTGCTCGTCGCTGAGACCCCGGGAGCGCATGCGCTCCTTGACCGCCTCGAGCTGCTCCGCGGTCATGTTGGCGAAGTCCGGCCGTCCGCCGCGTCCGCCGGGACGGCCTCCAGGAGGACCCCCTTCGGGCGGACCCTGACCTGCGGCGCGCTCCCCTTCGCCTCCAGGACCACCCGGGCCGCCGGGTCTGCCGCCGGGACGACCACCGCCGGTGAACTGCTTGATCCGCGCGTCGATCTCCTCGTCGGTCATTCCGCGCTCTTTCATCCGGGCGCGCATCCGCTGCAGCCGGTCCTCGTCGAGGTGGGGCTCCGCACCCCGGTCGGCGCGGGCTCCGCCGCCCCCGGCGGTGTCGGCGCCGTCGCGACGCAGCACCTTGAGCGGCGTGCCGTCGCTGAGCCCATCCTGGCCCACGGTGATCACCGCCTCGCCGGCGGCGACCCCGGAGAGAATCTCGACGTAGTCCCCCTCGCGGAAGCCGAGCTCGACCTCGCGGCGGGACGCGGTGTCCTCGTCGGTCAGCACGTAGACCGTGTCGCCGATGCTCTCCAGGGACAGCGCCGCCCGGGGAATCACCAGGGTGTCCTCGCGGATGTCGGTCTCGAGGAACACCCGGGCGAACATGCCCGGCCGCAGCTTGCCCCGGGCGTTGACCTCGAGGGTGACCTTGATCGTGCCGGTTTCGGCGTCGACCACCGGACTGACCCGCTGGACCCGCGCGTCGAAACGCTCATCCGCCCAGGCCTCGACCTCGAGATAGGCCGATTGCCCGACGCGCAGCTTGGAGAGCTCCCGCTCGGGCACCTGGATCGGACAGAGCAGCGGCGTGAAGTCGGAGATGCGGAACAGCATCTCGTTGCCCGAGACGGTCTGCCCCGGATCGACGTAGCGGGTAATGATCAACCCGGAGAAGGGCGCCCGCACCTGGGTGAAGTCCAGGCGCAACTCGTTGCCGTCGTACTGGGCCTGGGCGCTCTCGAAGGCGGCCCGGGAGGCCTCGTACTCCTCGGTGCTGATCAGCTGATCGCTGCGCAGCTTCTGGGCGCGCTCGAAGGCTTGCCTGGTTTCCTGCAGGTTGACCCGGGCGACCTCCAGATCGGCGCGGTACTCGGCCTGATCGATCTGGGCCAGCAGTTGCCCCGAGCGGACCTGCATCCCCTCCTCGACCTTGATCGAGACGATCGGCCCGGCGACCCGGGCGACCACGTCGACCTCGTTCTCCGCCTCGAGGGTGCCGTTGGTCTCGATGTAAGCGTGGATGTCGCGGCGCTGGACCGACTGAACCTCGACGGGTACGGCGGCGCCGGCGCTCTGCATCGCGCCCATCGGCGGACCACCCCGGCCCCGGCCGCCGGGACCGCCCGGGCGGCCCCCTTCTTCCTTGTCTCCTCCGCAGCCCGCGAGGGCCAGGGGCGCCAGGATCAGGAACAACAGGATCCGTCTCATGCAGCGTCTCCGACTCGACGCAGGAAACGACCGGCATCGTCGAGCAGCGAATAAATCGTGGGAATGACCAGCAGGGTGAGGAACGTCGAGGTGGTCAGCCCCCCGATGATCACCAGCCCCATGGGCGCCCACGTTGCGGCGCGGCCTTCCAACGGGCCGAACACCTGGGGCAGCAGGTACGAGGCGATCATCGGCAGCATGCCGAGAATGGTGGTGATCGCCGTGATCAGGATCGGACGCAGACGATGACGTCCGCCAAGAACGATCGCCTCGTCCCGGGCGAGCCCCTGGGCCCGCAAGTGATTGATGTGGTTGATCAACACGATGGCGTTGTTCACAACAATGCCCAGCAGGATGATCATTCCCAGCATGGTCGTGTTGTCCCAGGGCTGCCCCGCCAGCTTCATCGCGCCGGCGACACCGACCAGGGCGAAGGGCACCGAGAACATGATGGTGAAGGGCTGGGTAAAACTCTCGAACAGCACCGCGAGCACCATGTAGACCAAGGGCAACGCGAACCACAGGGCGAACAGGCCGCTCTGCTCGTCCTGGCGCTGGATCCGATTCCAGCGGCCGAGGTTCCACTCGTAGCCGGCCGGCAGGTCCATCGCTCCCAGTTCCTGGGTCACCTGTCGCATGGCCATGAACGCCGCCGGACCGCCGGCGGTGTTGGCCGAGACCTCCAGCTTGGCCCGGTGATTCTCCCGTTCGATCGAACGGGGCCCGGTGCCAACGGTGAAGTCCGCCAGCGCGCCCAGGGGCAGCGGCGTGCTTCCCGAGAAGACCGCCATGCTCTTCAGCTGGTCGAGGGTCTCGCGATGCTCCTCGCCGTACTGCATCACGATGTCGACCTCGCGTTCGCCGGTCTTGAAGTTGCTGACGGCGCGGCTGTTGAGGGCGTTATTGACCGTGGCGGCCACCGCCTGGCTGGAGAGCCCCGCCTGCAGGATCCGCTCCCGCTGCACCTCGACCCGGATCTCCTCGGCGCCGCTCTCCAGCGAGGTGTCGACGTCGCGCACGCCGGGAATGCCGGCCAACCGCGCGGCGACCTGCTCGCCGAGTAACTCCAGCACCACCGGGTCGTCGCCCAGCAGCTGCACCTGGATGCCGGTGAACCCGCTGCGGCCGCGGCCGGTGGCGATGCGCAGCTGCACGCCGGCAATCTCCGGAAGTAACGCCCGCACCCGGTCCTGCACCTCGGAGGTGGTCAGGTCGCTCTCGCTCTCATCCTTGAGATAGAGGTTGAACTGGCGGGTGCGGCTCCAACTCGCCCGGGAACGGCCGGTGGAGCGGTCGTAGGCGTAGGCGATATCGGAAACGTCCAGCGCCTCCCGATTCTCGTCGAGCAGCGCGTAGACCTGTTTGTACAGCGCCTCGATCTGTTCCGGCGAGTACTGGCGCGGAGTGTCGACCTTGATGATCACCTCCCGCTCCAACGCGCCCATCGAGAAAGAGCGTTCGATGGTGCCGAACAACTGAATCGAGCCGTAGAGCAAGCCCACGATCAGCAGCACGAACAGCGGACGGTGCCGCAGGGTGAAGCGCAGGGTCGAGCCGTAGAAGTGGGTCAGCCGCCGGATGCCCTTCTCTTCCCGGGGCGCCTGACGCTGCAGCACCCGGGAGGCGACCACCGGCACCACGGTCAACGCCACGATCAGCGAGGCGACCATCACGATGCAGACGGTGAGCCCGATGTTCTCCAGGTACATCTTGAAGCGGCGCCCGCCGGACATGAAGATCATCGGCAGGAAGACGCACATGGTGGTCAGCGTCGCCGCCACGATCGGCAGCGCCACTTCACTGGTGCCCATCAACGCCGCGGTGCGGGAGTCCTCGTTCAACTCGTTGCGATGGCGGAAGACCGACTCGATGACCACGATCGAGTTGTCGACGAGCATCCCCAGCGCCAGCATCAACCCGGCCAGGCTGATCACGTTGAGGGTGATGTCGGTCCACTGGGCCTCGCGCAGGAAGTACATCAACACGAAGGTGCCGATCACCGAGACCGGAATCGCGATCGCCACCAGCATGGTGGTACGGAAGCGGCGCAGGAACAGGTACACGGCGAGGATCGCCAACAAACCGCCGATCAGCCCGGCGTCGCGCAGGGTGCCCAGCCCCTTGCGCACGTCCAGCGACGCGTCGGAGTAGATCCGGTAGGTCAACCCTTCCGCCTCGGGCAGCTTGACGATCTCCTCCAGCTCCGCCTTGAGCCGGTTGACCACCTCCAGCAGGTTGTCGTTGGAGTTCTTGTTGACCCGCACGGTCAACGACTCGACCCCGTTGAGGAAGTTGAAGTTCTCCTGCTGGGGGAAGTCGTAGGTCACGTCGCCGACATCGGCGAGGCGCAAGCCGTCATCGTTGAGCACCAGCTCGCCGATCTCGCTCGGCGAGCGGAACTCGCCCACCGCCCGGACCAGCAGCTTGCGGCTGCCGTCCAGCACCTCGCCGGCGGACAGGTTGACGTTGCTGCCCCGCAGCAGGGTCAGCAACTGCCGCACGTCGACCCGGTGGGCCTGCATCCGCGCCGGGTCCAGGTTGATCTGGATCTGGGGAACCCGCAGGCCGTTGACCGAGACCTGAGCCACCCCCTCGAGCCGCTCCAGCCGCCGCTGAACGATCCGCTCGGCGAAGTCGTAGAGCGCCTCCTGGGTCCAGCGGGCGCTCAGATCGAAGCGCAGCACCGGAATATCGCTGCTCTGGAAGCGGCTGATGCGGATCTGATCGACGTCCTCGGGGAGCAGGTGGCGGACCCGGTCGACACGGTCCCGCACGTCTACCGCCGCCATCTCCATGTCGGTGCCGTCGACGAAGTTGATCCGCACCCGGGCGCCGCTGGCCGTGGCGCTGGAAGACAAGGTGTCGATGTTGTTGATCGTGGCCAGGGATTCTTCCAGCGGCCGGGCGATCAGCCGCTCGACCTCCTCGGGGGAGGAGGAGCGGTAGGACGCGTTGACGGTCACGCTGGAGGAGGAGAAGGCCGGCAGGAACTCCAGAGGCAGCCGGGACAGCGAGATCCAGCCCAGAACCAGGACCCCCAGGGTGATCATGCCCATGGTGATAGGATGGTCGATGGCGAAGCGGACCAGGGGGGTGCCCCGGCCCTGCGTGGCGCTGCTCATCTGAATTCTCCGGATCGCGGCCCTCCGGGAGACCCCCTCCCCAGCCGCATCCCCCGGCTAGGAGACGCTCTGTCCCCGGCCGCGGTGTCCCAACGAACCATGATAGCGGCCCGGGCCCAGGACCCTGGGCCCGAGGGGTCGGGATCCCACCCGGTCGAGCCCGCAAAAAGGCGTCGGTTTGGGCCG
>CAZBZH010000155.1:0-8887 GCA_964496265.1 uncultured Acidobacteriota bacterium
TTGAAGTCGTGGGCCACGCCGCCGGCCATCAGGCCGAGACTCTCCAGCCGCTGTTTGCGGTCCAGCCGTTCCCGGGCGACCCGCAGCTCGCCCTGCACCCGTTCCCGTTCCGAGGCCTCGGATTCGTAGCGGGCCACCGCCCGGGCCAGCCGGGTGGTGCGTTCATCGGCGCGATCGCGAATCGCGTCGGAGTAGCGGCGCAGCACCGCCTGGATCAAGAGGCCGGTGCACGGACCGAGATAGGCGTAGTAGATCAGGTCGACGGTGGTCGGCACGTAGCCGGTGATGCGCAGCGACAGCGCCCAGGCCGCGAGGTAGACCACCACGACCGCCAGGTACCAGCCCACATGGCGGAAGAAGATTCCGGCGCCGGTAATCGCCACCAGCAGCCCCGGCATCATGCGCGGTGCGTCGAGGACCACCGCGTAGAGCGCGATGGCCAGGACGACCGTGTTGTAGATCAGGGCGACCGCCTGGGACTGGTGAATCGTCCGGACCCTGGGAAGCACGAGCAGGTAGAGGAAGGCCACCGCGCCGGCGGCGGCCAGGATGGCCAGACCCAGGGACTGGGAGGTCTCCGCCGGCAGCATGATGATGACCAGCAGCCCCAGCCCCAGGAACAGCGGGATGACCGCGGCAAACACGTTCCGGGCCAGCTGGACGGTCGGGTCCTTGGCCTCGTTTCCCGGGCCGGCTGCGGCGGGCCCGGGGCGTTGCTGCGCCTGGCTCATCGGTCGGGCGATCCTCCAGCCCCGAGTTTAACGCCAAAACCGCAAGTTCCCGGCAGTCAAGATCCGTTGCGCGGCCGCAAGTCGAACCTGCGGGATCCGGCGCCCAGGCTCGCCGCTGCGCCGACGGCGGTAGTAGAATGCCGCGGTCCGCAGAACCCCTTCGCTCCAGGAGAATCCGAGCCATGTCCGTCGACAACCCGATGAATCGCAGCATCAGCCAGGTCGATCCCGAGGTCGCCGAGGCCATCCTTCAGGAGACGGACCGCCAGGCCCACGGTCTGGAACTGATCGCCTCCGAGAACTTCGTCAGCGAGGCGGTTCTGGCGGCCACCGGTTCGGTGTTCACCAACAAGTACGCCGAGGGTTACCCCGGCCGCCGCTACTACGGCGGCTGCGAGTACTCCGACGTGGTCGAGCGGCTGGCCCGCAACCGGGCCAAGGAGCTGTTCGGGGCCGAGGCGGCCAACGTCCAGCCCCACTCGGGCAGCCAGGCCAACGCCGCGGTCTACATGGCGGTGCTGCAGCCGGGAGACACGATCCTCGGCATGTCGCTGGATCACGGCGGCCACCTGACCCACGGGCACCCGTTGAACATGTCCGGCCGGCTGTACAACGTCGTCTCCTACGGGCTGCGTAAGGAAGACGAGACCCTCGACTACGAGGAGATGGAGCGGCTGGCCGCCGAGCACAAGCCGAAGCTGATCGTCTGCGGCGCCTCGGCCTACTCCCAGATCATCGATTTCGAACGCATCGCCTCGATCGCCCAGGGGGTCGGCGCACTGCTGTTGGCGGATATCGCCCACATCTCCGGGCTGGTCGCCACGGGGCGGCATCCGAGCCCGGTGCCGCACTGCGACTTCGTTACCACCACCACCCACAAGACCCTGCGGGGCCCCCGGGGCGGGCTGATTCTGATGAAGAAGAAGCACGCCAAGGAGATCAACCGGCTGGTCTTCCCCGGCATCCAGGGGGGGCCGCTGGTCCACGTCATCGCCGCCAAGGCGGTCGCCTTCAAGGAAGCGTTGGAGCCGGCCTACGCCGAGTACATCGACCGGGTGATCGCCAATGCCTCGGCGCTGGCGGACCACATGGCCGGTCACGGCTTCCGCATCGTCTCCGGAGGCACCCGGAACCATCTGTTCCTGATGGACGTGTTCACCAAGGGCATCACCGGCAAGGACGGCGAGCAGGCGCTGGAACACGCCGGCATCACCGTGAACAAGAACGCGATTCCCTTCGACGAGAACCCGCCGATGATCGCCAGCGGCCTGCGTATCGGCACCCCGGCGATCACCACCCGGGGCATGACCCCCGCCGAGATGCCTCAGGTCGGCGATCTGATCGCCCGGGCGCTGGATGCCCGGGAGGACGAAGTGGAGCTCCAGCGTATCGCCGGCGATGTCCGGGCGCTGGCCTCTCGTTTCCCGCTCTACGCCGGCCGGCTCGCGGGGGTCTGATCGGGCGTGCAGCCGGGTTTCTTCGCGCCCGACGGTCCGCTGGCCCGGGCGCTTCCCGCCTTCGAGCACCGGGCCGGACAGGAGCAGATGTCCCAGGCGGTGGGCCGCACCCTGCAGGGGGGCGGCACACTGATGGTCGAGGCGGGTACCGGCACCGGTAAGACGCTGGCCTACCTGGTGCCGGCGATCCGCTCCGGGCGGCGGGTGGTGATCTCCACCGGGACCCGCAATCTCCAGGATCAGATCTTCAACAAGGACATCCCGTTCCTGCAGCAGCAGGCGGGGCTTCCCGTCTCTGCCGCCTTGATGAAGGGGCGGGACAACTATCTCTGCAAGTACCGCTTCAGTCAGTTCCGCCAGGAACCGCTGTTCGAGGTGCTGGCCGAGCAGCGCTATCTGCAGACGCTCAAGGCCTGGTCCAACGAGACCGAGAGCGGCGACCGGGCCGAGGTTGCGGAGCTTCCCGACCGGCTGCGGCTGTGGCGGGACATCAACGCCCGGGCAGAGACCTGCACCGGCAGCAAGTGTCCCGAGTACCAGGGCTGCTGGCTGACCCAGATGAAGGCCCGGGCGGACGCCTCCCAGATCATCGTGGTCAACCACCATCTGTTCTTCGCCGACCTGGCGGTGCGCAGCGCCTTCGGTGCCGTGCTGCCCGAGTACGACTCGGTGATCTTCGACGAGGCGCACCTGCTGGAGGAGACGGCGACCCTCTACTTCGGGGTGCAGGTCTCGGCCAACCAGTTCGAGGATCTGGCCCGCACCGCCGAACGCAGCGCCCACAAGGCGGGTGGCCCCGAACATGGCGGCGCCGGCGCTGCCGGGTTGCGCCAGGCGGCGCTGGAGTTGTTCGTGCGGCTGGCCGAGTCCCAGCGTTTCCAGGCGGGCCGGGTGCCGTTGGAGCGGCCGGACAAGGGAGGCCCCGAGGTCGAGGCCGAGTGGGCGGTGCTGTGTGAGGCGTTGGACGAGATGGTGCGCAAGGCGCCGACGACTCTGGCCAGGCCCGAGGATACCGACGCCATCGTCCAACGTTGTACCGAACTGCGCACGTCGCTGGAACGGATCCTGGCCCGGGACGATCCCGGCTTCGTCTACGGCATCGAAACCCGGGGCAAGTCGAACCTGACCGTCTCCGCCGCGCCGATCGACGTCTCCGAGTTGCTCAAGGCCAGGCTGTTCGACGAGCTCCACGCCTGCGTGTTGACCTCGGCGACGCTGACCGTCGAGAACAAGTTCGACTTCTTCGGCACCCGCCTGGGGTTGAACGATGCCGAACAGATGACCGCCGACTCTCCCTTTGACCATCGGGAGCAGGCGGTGCTGTACCTGCCCAAGCGCATGCCCGAACCGCGGGAGCACGCGTTCCTCGAGCGCTCGATCCAGGAGATCACCTCGCTGCTGCGCATCACCCAGGGGCGCGCCTTCCTGCTCTTCACCTCCTACGCGATGATGGAGAAGGTCTACGACGAGCTGGAGGAGATCAACGAGTGGGTCCTGCTGCGCCAGGGGGAGGGGAGCAAGGTCGCCCTGGTCGAGACCTTCAAGGAGACCCCCGGCGCGGTGTTGCTCGGGACGACCTCGTTCTGGCACGGAGTCGACGTGCAGGGGGACGCGCTGTCCCTGGTGGTCATCGACAAGCTGCCCTACGACGTGCCCAGCGATCCGCTGGTCGCCGCCCGGATCCAGCGGATCAAGGACGAGGGGGGCAATCCGTTCCGCGACTACCAGACGCCGATGGCGGTGCTGGAACTCAAACAGGGGCTGGGCCGTTTGTTGCGTAGCCGGGCGGACCGGGGGATCCTGTGTGTGCTCGATCCACGGCTGACCACCCGGAGCTACGGCAAGACGTTCCTGCGCTCGCTGCCCCCGTACCGCATCGTGCGCGAGCGGACCGACTGCCGCGCCTTTTTCGAGGAGGGTTCGTGACCACGTTCAAGGATCACTTCTCGACCGGGTCGGCAGACTACGCGCGGTTCCGCCCGAGCTATCCCGATGAACTCTACGCCTGGCTGGCCGAGCAGGCGCCCGGGAGGCGGCTGGCCTGGGACGTGGCGACCGGCAGCGGCCAGGCCGCCCGGGGTTTGGCGCCGTTCTTCGAGCGGGTGTTCGGAAGCGACGCCAGCGCCGAGCAGATCAAGAACGCGGTGCCCCACGACAAGGTCGACTACGCCGTCGGCTCCTGCGAGGCCAGCGGGCTGGCCGAGGGCAGCGCCGATCTGGTCTGCGTGGCCCAGGCGCTTCACTGGTTCGACCGCGCGGCGTTCTATCGCGAGGTGCGTCGCGTGCTGGCGCCGGGGGGATTGATCGCCGTCTGGTGCTACGGCCACCTGACCGTCGACCCCGGCCTCGATCCGTTGCTCTACCACTTCTACGACCAGGTCGTCGGACCGTACTGGCCGCCGGAGCGGGTGCTGATCGAGCAGGGCTACCGCACCCTGGATTTCGATTTCGACGAGATGGAAACACCCGACTTCGCCATCCGCCGGGCATGGGATCTGGACGGGCTGGTCGGCTATCTCGGCACCTGGTCGGCGGTTCAGCGCTATCGCGGCGACCGCGGGGAGGATCCGATCCCCGCACTGCGCCGGGAGCTCGAACCCCTGTGGGGGGACGCGAGCGCCGAGCGGGAGATCCGCTGGCCGCTGTCGCTGCGGGCCGGGCGCCTATCCGGGGAGGGGACTCGATGAGCGGCGCGGAGATGAACGCATCGGGGCGTGAGCCGATGAGCCGTAGGGGGCGGCTGTTGTTGTTGATCCTGCTGGCCGTGGTCTGCGTCGGCTGCGATCAGGCGGTCAAGTCGGTGGCCCGGGACAGTCTGGCCAGCCAGCCGCCGCTGCCTCTGGCCGGCGGCACCGTGGTGCTGGAGTACGCCGAGGGCCCCGGCGGGCTGTTCGGACTTGGCGGCGCCGAGGCTCCTGGGGCCCGCTTTGGGCTGCTGGTCGTGGCGGTCGCGGCGGCCCTGGCGGCGGTGGTCGCCTTCGTCGCCTCCAGTCCTGAACTACCGACCGGCGGCGTCGCCAGCCTCGGCCTGTTCCTCGGAGGAGGTGTGGGCAATCTGATGGACCGGATCGATCACGGATACGTGATCGACTTCGTGCACATGGGCATTGGATCCCTCAGAACGGGCATCTTCAATGTGGCGGACGTGGCCATCCTGGTGGGCGCGGCGGGCTTCCTGTTCTTCAAGCTCAGGGGGCACCGCCCGTGATAGGGTGGCGTTTCTGTGACGGGGAGGTTATCTTCTCCCGACGCGGATGTGCCCTCCTGGGGGGACACCTTCGCCTCGAAGGAAGGAAACACGTGCCGTTTCGCAACCGACCGCTCTTGTTTCGGGCCTACACCTACCGGTGCGATCAGCTCGGCAAGCTGCTGTTCAAGCGTTACTCCGCCGACCGTCCCTGCTGGACGCGCATCCTCGGCGAGCCGGCCTACGTGTACATGGGACAGGCCCGGCTTCCCTGGAGCACCTGGGCGGCCTCGGCTCCCGAGATGGCCCGCTACTGGCTCCTCGCCGGCGTCGTCGGCACGGCCGCGCTGATCGGACTGCGCGCCTTCCTGCGTCACTCCGCTTCCTAGTTTCGATCCCCGAACAGCACAGGATCCACTAGCGACCTCGGGTCGAAGGGGCGATTGTCGATCTTCGCGCCCCAGTGCAGGTGCGGCCCGGTGACCCGTCCGGTCGCTCCCGAGAGCCCGACCTGCTCGCCGGGCCGGATGTCCTGCCCCTCCTCCACATCGATCCGCGACAGGTGCGCGTAGAGGGTGAACAGCCCGCCGCCGTGGTCGACGATCACCAGGTTCCCCGAGTAGTAAAGTTCCTCGGCGAGCACCACACGGCCGGGGCCGGAGCAGAGCACCGGTGTGCCGGTGGCCGCTCTCAGGTCCAGTCCCGAGTGGGGCGCCCGGGGTTTGCCGTTGAACACCCGGCGGCTGCCGAAGATCGAGGTCGGCTTGCCCGGGACCGGACGGATGAACGGTTCCGCCGGCGGGGCCCAGGGTTCCCTCCGCGCGTAGATCACGGCGAGTTTGGCCTTCTCCCGGGCGATGCGCTCGCGAATCGCCTTGGGCGGTTCGACGTACTTCGGCGCGACCTTCAGGTGCTCCTGGGGAAAGTCCTTGTGGGCGATGGGCACCGCACGGGTGCCCAGCACCGTGGCGCCGTCGAGCCCCACGCCGCGGGCCTCGACCACGGCCGATCCGGCTTTGCGGTCCAGATCGATCATGCTCCAGCCGGACCAGCTGCGGGCATCCCCGGTGCGGATCATGAACACCCGCTCGCCGAGGAAGCTGCAGGTCAGCGATTCCAGCGGCACCGTCGAGGTGATGTCGATGCGCACCCCTTCGCCGGCAGCCAGTTCCCGGGCGCGAAGCTCGATATCGAGGGCCGCCCGGGCGGCCGCGGGGCCGCTCCAGGCGGTCGAGGCAACCACCAGAATCGCCAGAATACGGAGCAGGGGGGTCATGTAAGTCCTCCGACCTCCAGTCTAGACCGGGAGCGGCATCCCCGGGGCCTCGTTGCGGGGCCTCGTTGCGGGTCCGGGCCGGGTCCGGTATATCCTTGGGACGAGTCGGGTGTTTGCAGGAGAGACCTTCTTGCCCTTCGGTGCCGTGTTCGGAGCCCTGTTCTTCGGAGCCCTCTGCGTGGGCCAGGGGCTGCGTCTGTTCAGCTTCCCGGCCTTGCCGGTGCGGGTCTCCGGCGGGCTGCTGGTGCTGCTGGGCCTGTCGCTGGCCGTCGGACTGCTGATGCGCCGGTCCTGGGCGCGCTGGGGCGGAATCGCCGCCTCGCTGATGATCGTGCTGCTGGCCGGCCGGATGGTGCTGGCCGGGGGCGGATCCCTGCTGGACCACCTCACCGTGCTCGCCGGTCTCGCGGCCCTGCTGCTGCTGGCGCTGCCCGCCACCGGCGACGTGCGCCGGGGGCTGGAGCCCGATGAGCGCCGCGGCGGCCTGCTCTGCACCGCGCTGGCGTTCGTCGCCGCCGGAACCGTCCCCGCTCTCGGCATCGTCGGTTTGCTCTGGTTCTCGCCGCCGTCGGCCCACGCCGACCGGGGAGACGCCCAGGCCGCATGGCGGCCCTCCAAGGGAATCGAGTGGAGCGACTTCGGCCCCGGTCTCGAGCGGGCCAAGGCGGAGAGCAAGCCGATCCTGATCGACTTCTACGCCCAGTGGTGCGGACCCTGCAAGACGATGGATCGCACCACCTTCCGCGATAAGCGGGTGATCAAGCTGCTGGAAGATGTGGTCGCCATCCGGGTCGATTCCGAGGAAACGCTCAACCGCCACGGCTACACCGGCGAGCAGCTGGCCGAGCTCTACCGGGTCGAGAGCTACCCGACCGTGGCCCTGCTGGACTCCAACGGCCGGGTGCTCGAACGCCACCGTGGATTCCGCGGCACGCCCCCCTTCCTCGCCTGGCTCGAGGAGGCGCTGGGCAAGGCCCAGACCCAGGTCGGCTCTCCCGCTTTCTGATACCCTGACCTCCGAGTCGGACCGCCCCCCGGCGTTCCCGGCTCGTCCCTCTTTCCCATGAGCGCCCTGTCGCGCCGCCGCTCGAGTGCCGGCTTCGCTTTCCCGAGGCCCGGCCGGGCGACGGTGTCGCGCCGGCGTCGAGGTCGTGCATGCGTCACAAGCGATTGTTCATTCCCGGCCCCACTGAAGTTCGCGGCGAGAACCTGGCCGCGTTGGCCCGGCCCCAGGTCGGCCACCGCTCGGGTGAGTTCCAGGCGCTCTACGAGAGCACCGTCGGCAAGCTGAAGAAGCTGTTGCGCACCGACGGCCGGGTGTTCCTGTTCAGTTCCTCGTCGACCGGTGTCTGGGAAGCGGGGATGCGCAACCTGGTCTCGCAGAAGGTGCTCTGCTGCATGCAGGGCGCGTTCTCCGACCGCTGGCAGAAGGTCGCGACCTCCAACGGCAAGGAATCGGTCGCGCTCCAGGTCGACTGGGGCAAGGGTATCAGCGCCGCGATGATCGACGAGGCGCTCAGCGCCGGCGGCTTCGACGCGGTCACCGTGGTGCACAACGAGACCTCCACCGGCACGATGAACAAGCTCGACGAGATCGCCGAGGTGATGCGCAAGTATCCCGACGTGATGTTCATGGTCGACGCCGTCTCCTCGATGGCCGCGGTGGATATCCCGGTGGACGAGCTGGGCATCGACGTTTGCCTGGCCGGTCTGCAGAAGGCGTTCTCCCTGCCCGCGGGGCTGGCGGTGGCCAGCGTCTCGGACAAGGCGATGAAGAAGGCCGAGACCGTCGAGCAGCGGGGCTACTACTTCGACTTCCTCGAGATGGCCAAGTACGACGGCCGCAACATGACGCCGTCGACTCCGGCGATCCCCCAGATCAACGCCCTGGACGCCCAGTTGAGCGACATCCTGGAAGAGGGTCTGGAGAATCGCTACGCTCGTCACCGTGAATTGGCGGCGATCGTCCAGGCCTGGGCCCGGCGCCACTTCGCCATCTTCGCCGAAGAGGGCTACGAGTCGCCGTCGATCACCTGCGTGGAGAACACCCGGGGGATCTCGGTGGCGGAACTCAACGGCGAGCTGGGCAAGCAGTGGGCGATGATCTCCAACGGCTACGGCAAGCTGAAGGAGAAGACCTTCCGCATCGCCACCATGGGAGACACGCAGGAGTGGGAGATCCGCGGGCTGTTGGCCACCATCGATCGGATCCTGGGGCTGCCCGCCTGAGCCGGTC
>CAZBZH010000156.1:0-8880 GCA_964496265.1 uncultured Acidobacteriota bacterium
CAGATCAGCTGCAGCCGCTGGTCGCGCCGCAGTTGACGCAGGCGTAGCACGCGCCGTTGCGTACCATGATCTCGCCGCACTCGCTGCAGGGCGGCGCATCGGCCTGGGCCACGTAGACGGCGCGCTCCCGCTCTTGCAGGTCGGCCGCCGCCGAGGCATCGGCCTCGATCTCGCCGCCGTTGCCGTTCTGCTGCTTGATGCGCGCCGGCTGATCCTCGGCGGGCAGGAACTGCAGAGCCATCCAGCGGAAGACGTAGTCGACGATCGACTTGGCCATCGGGATGTCGGAGTTGCCGGTGAAGCCCGAGGGCTCGAAGCGGGCGTGGGAGAACTTGTCGACCAGGAAGCGCAGCTCGACGCCGTGCTGCAGGCCGAAGGAGACCGCCGTGGCGAAGGCATCGGCGAAGCCGGCCAGGGTCGATCCCGCCTTACCCAGGGTGATGAACAGTTCGCCCGGAGTCTTGTCGTCGTAGAGGCCGACGGTGATGTAACCCTCGAAGCCCGCCACCGAGAACTTGTGGGTGATCGACTCGCGGGTGTCCGACAGCTTGCGCCGCTGCAGACCGGCCGCCATGGCGGCGTTGAGGTCGAAGGCCACGTCGGTCTTGGCCTCCTCCTTGGTGTCGCCCGAGGAGAGCGGCTGGGTCCGCTTGCAACCGTCGCGGTAGATCGCCACCGCCTTGAGGCCCAGCTTCCAGGACTCGACGTAGGTCTGCTGGATGTCTTCCACGGTGGAGTCCGACGGCATGTTGACCGTCTTGGAGATCGCACCGGAGAGGAAGGGCTGCACGGCGCCCATCATCTTGACGTGACCCATGTGGTCGATGCTGCGAGTGCCGTTCTGGGGCTTGAAGGAGCAGTCGAACACCGGCAGGTGCTCGTCCTTGAGCTCGGGGCAGCCCTCGACGGTGTTGTTCTCGTTGATGTAGTCGACGATCGCCTGGATGTCTTCCCGCACGTAGCCGAGCTTCTTCAGCGCCAGCGGCACGGTGTTGTTGACGATCTTGAACAGGCCGCCGCCGACCAGCTTCTTGTACTTGACCAGCGCCAGATCCGGCTCGATGCCGGTGGTGTCGCAATCCATCATGAAGGCGATGGTGCCGGTCGGGGCCAGCACGGTGGCCTGGGCGTTGCGGTAGCCGTACTCGGTGCCGTGGGTCACCGCATCGGCCCAGCAGCTGCGGGCGGCGGTCAGCAGATCGCCGGGGACCCGCTCGGCATCGATGCCGTTGGACGCTTCCTGATGCTTACGCATCACGCCGAGGAACGGCTCACGGTTGCGGGCGTAGCCGGCGAAGGGGCCGTTGTGGGCCGCGATCTTGGCCGAGGTGTTGTAGGCCTCGCCGCACATCAACGAGGTGATCGCCGCGGCGTAGGAACGGCCTTCGTCGGAATCGTAGGGCAGGCCCCGGGACATCAGGAGCGCGCCGAGGTTGGCGTAGCCCAGACCCAGCGGGCGGTACTCGTGGGAGTTCTTGGTGATCGCCTCGGTCGGGTAGGAGGCGTTGTCGACCCAGATCTCCATGGCGCTGATCACCACGTGCACGCCATGCTTGAACGACTCGACGTCGAACTCGCCGTCACCCCGGCGGAACTTCATCAGGTTCAGCGACGCCAGGTTGCAGGCGGTGTCGTCGAGGAACATGTACTCGGAGCAGGGGTTCGAGGCGTTGATCCGATCGGTGTTGGGGCAGGTGTGCCAGGTGTTGATCGTGGTGTCGTACTGCATGCCCGGGTCGCCGCAGACCCAGGCCGCCTCGGCGATCTGCTTCATCAGATCGGTGGCCTTGTGGCTGGTCACCGGCGAACCGTCGGTCACCGCCTTGGTTTGCCACTCGCCATCCGACAGGACCGCGCGCATGAACTCGTCGTTGACCCGCACCGAGTGGTTGGCGTTCTGGAAGAACACCGAATCGTAGGCGCCGCCGGGCACGTTGAACTCGCCGGAGTAACCGGCGTCGATCAGCGCCCAGGCCTTTTTCTCTTCATCCGCCTTGCAGTTGATGAACTCCTCGACGTCGGGATGGTCGATATCGAGGATCACCATCTTGGCCGCGCGGCGGGTCTTGCCGCCGGACTTGATCACGCCGGCGAAGGCGTCGAAGCCCTTCATGAACGAGACCGGACCCGAGGCGGTGCCGCCGCCGGCCAGGCTCTCGGTCTTGGAGCGCAGCGGCGAGAGGTTGGAGCCGGTGCCCGAGCCGTACTTGAACAGCATGCCCTCGGTCTTGGCCAGGCCGAGGATCGACGGCATGGTGTCCTTGACCGAGTTGATGAAGCAGGCCGAAACCTGGGGGTGCTCCTCGACGCCGCAGTTGAACCAGACCGGCGAGTTGAACGAGACCATCTGGTTGACCAGCATGGCGGTCAGCTCGGCCTCGAAGACCCGGGCATCTTCCTCGCCCGCGAAGTAGTAGCCCTGACGTCCCCAGGTGGTGGCCGCGTTGACCACCCGGTCGATCAGCTGCTTGACGCTGCGCTCACGCTCGGGGGTCCCGAGGGCGCCGCGGAAATATTTCTGGGCCACGACGTTGGTCGCCAGCTGCGACCAGGACTTGGGCACCTCGACATTGCGCTGTTCGAAGGCGACCTCACCCTTCTCGTTGGTGATGACCGCGTCCCGCAGTTCCCATTCCAGCTCGTCGTACGGGTGGACACCCGGCTTGGAGTAGCGGCGAGCGAAGCGCAGCCCGTCCCGGGGACTCGCGACACCCGGAGTCTTCTGGGGCTCGGCGGATGAGGCGGGAGCGTTGGGCTGGTCGTCAGCGGGGGTGGGATCGGGACGGAGCATTCTGAGCGGCCTCCTCGAGTGCTAAATGGAACAGTTTCGGCGGTCGGATCGGGGCGCAAACGGTGCGACGAAACCCCTTCGGTCTCGTGTCGAAAAACGCGAGAAAAGCTATCAAGACCCAAGTTGGGGTGTCAAGAGAAAACGGCCCGGGGACCACTAAATATAGCATGCCCTGCGTCCGAGGGCCACTAGATATGGTGGCCAAACCATGACGCAAACTTCATGGTTTCAGGGACTTAGGCGTCCCGGCCCCGCCGACGGATCCGCTCCAGGGCCGCCTGGATTTCGTCACGGACCGCCGGGTCGCTTTCGCCCTCGATACGCCCCTCGAGGAGCTTTGTCGAAGTTCCGTGATCGTGCTCCCCCAGTGCCCAAACAACGTGGCACCGGAGGGTCGGGTCCGGGTCCTCGAGAGCCCGGCCCAGCGCCGGAATCGAGGCGGGGTCCCGGCGGTTCCCCAGCACCACCGCGGCGTTCCGCCGCATCCCCTCCCACTTGGCCCGCATCAGCGACGTCCCTGAGTAGCGTAACCGGAAGGTGGACTCGTCCATCGCCAGGATTTCCAGCGGATCCAACCCGCGCAGGTCGTCGCGGAAGGAGAAGGGGTCGTCTTCCCGGGGCACCCCGAAGCTGAGATTCCAGGGGCAGACGGTCTGGCAGTCGTCGCAGCCGAAGATCCAGTCTCCCATCCCGTGGCGCATCTCCGGATCGATGTCGCCCCGGCGTTCGATGGTCCAGAAGGAGATACAGCGGTTGGAATCGACCACCCCGTCGGCCACGATGGCGTCGGTGGGACAGGCCTCGATACAGGCGTTGCAGCTGCCGCAGAACTCGTCGTGGGGCCCGGCGTCGGCCTCCAGTTCCGCCGTGGTCAACACCTCGGACAGCAGCAACCACGAACCCATGGTCCGGGAGATCAGGTTGGCGTTCTTGCCGATCCAGCCGATCCCCGCCTGCTCGGCCCAGGCGCGTTCGAGCACGGGACCGGTATCGACGAAGGTCCGGGAGGCACCGTCGGTCTCCGCTTCGAGCCACTCGGCCAGGGCACGGGTCCGCTTGCGCATCACCTTGTGGTAGTCCCGGCCGTGAGCGTAGCGGGCGACCCGGGCGGTCCCGGCGGGTGAGTCACCGGCCGATCCGTGGTGATAGTTCATCGCCAGGGCGACAACGCTGCGACAGCCGTCGAGCACCCGGGTGGGATCCGCTCGCTGGGCGGGGTCCCGCTCCATCCAGCTCATCGACCCGTGGCGGCCGGCGTCGAGCCAGCGGTTGAGCGCCGCTCCGTCCCGATCCAGCGCCCTGGCCCCGGCGATCCCGACCGCGTCGAAGCCGAGTTCTCGGGCCCGCTCGCGCAGGCGGCGAGTCAGCTCCGCCGGACTCATGGCGACCGTCTCATTCCGCCGGATCGTCGCCCGGCTGCGGTTCGCCAGGCTGCGGTTCGCCCGGCTGCGGGCCTCCCGGCGACCCAGCAGTCTTGCGGCCGCTGGCCCAGTCGGTCTGCCGGGCGATCCCCCGCAGGATGTGCACCTCGCTCTCGGTCAGCCCCGCCCGGGCGTACATCCTTCGAATCCGCCGCATCATCTTTTCCCGGGTGTGGGGATGCAGGAAGCCGATACCGAGCAAGGTCGCTTCCATGTGCCGCAGCATCGCCTCCCGGGCCTCGTGCCCCGCGGGAGGTTCCAGCGCGCCCTCGGCGAGGGGTTCGCGCATCGCCCGGCGCAACTCGTGGGCGGTGAGCAGCACCGCGTGAGCCAGGTTGAACGAGGGGTATTCCTCGGAAGCGTCGAAGTAGACCAGGTGGGTGCAGCGATCGAGTTCGGCGTCGCTCAGCCCGTGGGCCTCCCGGCCGAACAGCAGCGCCAGTTCCCCCCCCTGGGCCGCCGCGGCCAGCTCTGCCGCCACCTCGTCCAGGCGGAAGTGCGGCTTGCGGTGTTTGCCCAACCGCCGGCTGGTGCCGACTACCGTCTGCGCCTGGCCCAGCCCCCGGTCCAGATCGTCGTGGACCGTGATGCCGTCGACCAACTCCACGGCGTCCACCGCCAGGCGCCGGGCCTCTTCCGCCCGGGGATCGCACTTCGGGCGGATGACTTCCAGCCGTCGAAACCCCAGATTCTTGAGAGCCCGGGCGGCCGAGCCGATGTTGCCCGGATGTTGGGGTTCGACCAGTACGAATCGGACCTGGGACGCCAGCGGAAGCAAGGGTCGAGCATCCTCCCAGGCGCGCCGAGCCGCCGGGATCGAGGGCAAAACGAGCGTTTGCCTCGGGTTAGAGGGTGACGTAACCTTTCGGGTTTCCGAGCATAGCAGAGGTGCGCTTTGCGAATTACCGAGTGGGGAAAAGGCCCCCTGGTCGTCAAGGTCTCAGGACTGGCGGGCGGCGTCGGGGTCTACACCGAGGAATGCGAAGTCGCGGCCCGCGACGGGTTCCGGGTGGCCGCCGTGGACACCAGCGGTGATCGCATCGACGATCCTGCGCCCGGGCCGCTGACCTGGGACCTGCTCTGCGATGAGATCGCCAGTGCGATCGACAAACTGGGCGAAGAACGGGCGGTGATCTGGGGCACCTCCTTCGGTGGAGTCGTCGCCCTGGCCTTCGCCGCGCGCTACCCGGAGAAGACCGCCGGCGCCCTGCTGACCGTGCCGCCGGCCCACAACTGGCAGCCGTGGCTGTTCCATCGGGTGCTGCGCTGGATCGCGGCGCGCAAGCACAAGGGGCCGATCGCCCGCGGCGTGATCTCGGCTTCACTCTGCGTGCTCTGCTGGTGGGAGTTTCTGTACCCCACGGTCATCCGCCGGGTACCGAATCTGATTCGCTGGGCCAACATCGCCAAGACCCCGGGCATCACCTATGCCGAGAAGGGGGACCTGCTGAGCGCCCGCGAACTCGAACTCCCGGAGCACCTCAAGCAGATTCCGATCTCGATCATCGGAAGCTCCCTCGATCTACTGGCACCGATTCCGGGTACGCGCCGCCTCGCGGAACAGCTACCCCACGCCCGCTATCAGGAGATCCGCGGTGCCGGTCACTGCGTCTACTGGTCGAAGCCGAAGACCTACCACCGTATGTCCATCGCGGAACTGCGGCGGCTGACCGGACGCCAGGAAGAGGAACCTGCCGGGGTCTACCAGCCTTCGGGAGTCGGCTTGAGCGGAAACGTCTCCTGAACGACCTTGGGCCGCTCGAGCCGCTCGCCGGCCACGGCGTAGACCTTCTTGCTGAGGAACAGGGTGACGCCCCGGGTGCGCAGGGTGCTGACCACGTCCAGTTCCCGCTCGTAGAGGTCCCGTCGTTCGGCGGCCGCTCCACGGGCCGCACGGGTCGCGTCGTAGCGCACCGGCCCTTCCCAGGCGGCGCGGAAGCCGGTGCTGCCGTAGACCAGCAGTTCGCCGACCCGGCGCAACACCACCGGGTTCTCCACGTCGTCGAAGGAGACCATCATCTCCTGGACGTCATCCCGATCGAGATCGACCAGCTGCAGGTCACCCCGATCGACATGGCCCTCGAGTTCGGCGCCGAAATCCCGATGGTAGAGACTCTCCAGGCGCCCACCCCGATCGGCCCAGACATCGAGCCGCACGTTGACCGCGGTGGCCTTGTCGCGCTTGCCGGTGAAGTAGGTGGTGACCGCGACGAGCTGCTTCTCCTCACCGGGGATCACCTTGGCCTGCAGCACCGTGGAGGAGAGGATGTCGCCGGTGGCCAGGCCCATCGCCTTGTAGGCACGGACCGCCCGGGTCTCGCCGGCAGAGGCGCCGGCCGCAAACAGAAGCGCGGCGATCGACAAGAGCACGTGTAGGCTTCTCATCACGGGATTCCTTCCGGCGCCAGCGCCGAGAGCGTCCGGGGATCGTCCCCGGAAGACCGATTCCAGTATAATCAGATAAGGCGGTGTCCCTTCGGAAGCAAGGTGGACCTACCGCAAGGAGCCGCCCCACATGCGTATCTACAACAGCCGATTCGTTCTTCCGGTCGCCTCGCCGCCGCTGGAACAGGGTGCGGTCGCCGTCGACGGCGAGCGGATCGCCGCGGTCGGCCCGGCCGATTCCATTTCCGAGAAGTACCCCGATGCCGAGGTCCTGGACCTGGGTGACGCGGCGCTCCTCCCCGGACTGGTCAACGCCCACACCCACCTGGAACTCTCCGACGCCAGCGCCGACCAGCTGCCCGGCGGCGACTACATGGCCTGGGTCCGGGCGATGATCGAGCGTCCCCGGGAGCCGGAAGAAGCCGCCCCCGCCGCCCAGCGAGCCATCGAGACCATGGTCGCCCGGGGCACCGTCGCCGTCGGCGACGTGGCCAACGCCAGCTGGATCGCGCCGTTGCTCAACCGCTCGCCGCTCCACGGCGTGCTGTTCCTCGAATTGATCGGCTTCAACCCCGCCAGCGCCGAGCAACTGCTCGACGACGCCGCCCGTTCGTTGGACGAGATCGACCGGGACGAAGACTTCGCCGCCAACCCGAGGCTACGGGTGGTGCTGACGCCCCACGGCCCCCAGAGTTGCTCGGCCGCCCTGATCAAGGCGCTGGCCGGCCGCGCCGTCGCGGCCGCGTCTCCCCTCTCGATCCACGTCGCCGAGAGCGACGAGGAGAGCCAACTGTTGATGGAGGGCAGCGGCCCCTTCCGTGACCTGCTCGAAGAGCGTGGCGTGCTTCCCGACGGGTGGGCCGTGCCCAAGCACACGCCGGTCGAACACCTCGACCGTCTCGGCGCCCTCTCACCACGTACCCTGGCGGTGCACTGCATCCATCTGTCCAACCAGGATCTGTCCCGGCTGCAAACCCGCGGCGTGACCGCGGTGACCTGTCCGCGCAGCAACGATCGCCTCGGCGTCGGCCGCGCCCCGGTCGCGCGCCTGCTCGGCGCGGGCATCCCCGTGGCGCTGGGCACCGACTCCAGCGCCAGCGCGCCGGACACCGACCTGTTCGCCGAGCTGGCCTACCTGTGCAGCGAACTGGGCATCGCCCCTGCCGCCGGGCTGCGCATGGCGACCCTCAACGGCGCCCGGGCCCTCGGCCTGACCGACGACCTGGGCAGCATCGCCGAGGGCAAGCTGGCCGAGCTGATCGTCGTTCCGCTGGACGGCGCGGCCAACCCCCTCGACGTGATCGGCTCGAACCCGCAACAGGTCTACCGGCTGGCGGACGCCCCGGCGGAGGCAAAGTGATTCACACCGTGGCCACCTGGGCCCGGATGGTCAAGTTCTCCCACAGCCTGTTCGCGCTTCCCTTCG
This sequence comes from uncultured Acidobacteriota bacterium, assembly GCA_964496265.1. GTDB lineage: Bacteria > Acidobacteriota > Polarisedimenticolia > Polarisedimenticolales > Polarisedimenticolaceae > Mor1. Next base: position 8,024 of record CAZBZH010000156.1, read on the forward strand.
CCCTCAGCGGCACCGCCCTCGCCGCCATGCGCCAGGGCGTGACCGTGAGCCAGGTCGGCTGGGTCATCGTGGCCATGTTCGCGGCGCGCAACGCGGCGATGGGCTTCAACCGGCTGGTCGACCAACGCTTCGACGCCGCCAACCCGCGCACCGCCCAACGGGAACTGCCCAGCGGCGCCCTGACCCGCGGCTCGGTCTGGATCGTGACCCTGCTGTTGATCGCGCTGTTCGTCTTCGCCGCGTTCCGCCTGCAGCCGATCTGCGGATGGCTCTCCCCGATCGCACTGGCGGTGATCCTCGGCTACTCCTACACCAAACGGTTCACCTGGGGCAGCCATCTGGTGCTGGGACTCGCCCTGGCCATGGCCCCCATCGGCGGCTGGCTCGCCATCACCGGCAGCTTCCACCCGGTCCCGCTGTGGCTCGGACTCGCGGTGCTGCTCTGGGTCGCCGGCTTCGACGTGATCTACTCCTGCCAGGACGCCGACTTCGACCGCAAGGCCGGCCTGCACTCGATCCCCTCCCGCTTCGGCCTGGCCACCGCCCTCAACATCGCCCGCGCCCTCCACGCCGCCACCATCGCCTGCCTCATCGCCGTCGGCCTCAGCGGCAACCTGCACCCCGCCTACTGGGCCGGCATCGCCCTCATCGCCGCCATCCTCATCTGGGAACACCGCCTCGTCACCCCCGACGACCTGACCCACCTCGACATGGCCTTCTTCAACCTGAACGGCATCATCTCGATAATCTACCTAGCCACCATCCTGGTCACCGCAGCGCTCTAACCCCCGCCCCCACCTCCAAAGGAAGCCCCTCCCAACCCACCTCCCAACCACCAGCCCCCCCAGCCACCTCCA
>CAZBZH010000157.1:0-8793 GCA_964496265.1 uncultured Acidobacteriota bacterium
GGAGCCTGGCCCGGACTAGGCGCGCCTGGCGGCGAGAGCCCGGGCTGCCGCGTGTCCCGCGATGCCGAAGGCCACGGCGACGTTGAACGAGTCCTTGTCGCCGTACATCGGAATCGCCACCCGCCGCAGCTCCCGGGACAGAAGCTCGCTTCCCACCCCCGCGACCTCGTTTCCCACGATCAGGCAGACCCGCTCGGGCCACTGGAAGGCGTCGAGTTCGACGGCGTCTCCACCCCGTTCCAGCACTACCGGAACGAAGCCCTCGGCGGCCAGAGCATCGCAGGCGGCCGCCGGTTCCGCCGCGTAGCGCCACCGCACCATCTCCTCGGCGCCCAGGGCGGTCTTGGCGATTTCGGGCCGGGGGGGGCAGCCGGTGATCCCGGTCAGGATCAGCTCGTCGACCCCGCAGGCGTCGGCGCTCCGGAAGATCGAGCCCACGTTCCACAGGCTGCGTACGTTGTCGACGATTACCCGCAAGGGGAGCCGTGCTCGTGGCGCTCCGGCACCGCCGCGGACCTGCCGCTCACGCCGGCTCAGTTCGGCGTCGACCTCCGCCGGGCGGGCGGTCATGCGCTTGCCGCAGTAGAGACAGTAGACGTTGCGCCCGAGGTCCCGGGAGGTCACGTGGAACGAGCGCCGGCAGGCGGCATCACGGCAGCGGACGGAGACGAACTCGGGCATGCCGCCATCGTAGCAGCGGCGGGGGTGGGGGCTCGATCAGGCGCTGCGGCCGCTGGTCGAACTCATCGCCAGCTCGGCCAGATGCTTTCCGCTCATCGAGAGGGTGAAGGACTGGTTGTCCCGGGCGGTCAGGTAGCCCGAATCCTGGAGCAGGCTGACCGCCTGCACCGCCTTGTCTCCCTCGAAGGTCAGGTCGTACACCGTGACCTTCGAGTCGTCGTTGAAGACGGTGCAGACCGACTCCGCCTCACGCACCTGGGAAAGGCCGACCAGGATCTGGACCTGGAGCGGCGTCAGAGCCGAGAGCTCGCGGTAGCCTCCGGCGTTGCCGACCGGTGCGGTACCGTTCTTCTCCGCGGCGGTCTGCATCACCGCGCCGCAGCGCATGCAGCGGCGGGAACCCCGGGAGACCGAGGCCTTGCACTTGGGACACTTGGGGGACGGTTCGGTCTTGGCGGAGGCGCCACCGGTCTGTTTGCGATTCTTGCTCTCGGCTTCGAGACGGGCCTGGGCCTTGGTCTTGACCCGGGGCCGGGCAGGCGCGTCCGCCTTCGCGTCCTTCTTCTTGCCCCCGAAGGCGGAGGCCAGCCGGCTCAACAGAGACGATCCACCAGACTTGCTCATCGGACTCACTCCCTGGGGGGTGGTGGGGGACACGTATCGTCTCCGGACGTGCCCTTCTTTAAAAAGAATGAGTCTTTCGGGGTTTGGGAGCCATTTCAATTCCGTACTCGGAGCCCTTCCGCACAGAAAAAGGCCCCGTCTTCGCAGCGGGGGGCGGCGAAGACGGGGCCCGATGGGATCGCGCCCTGGCGTTCGGTCAGGGGCAGGCGGTGCCCGGCTCAATGCGCAGCGCCGCCCAACCCTGGTCGGCCTTGGAGCCGTCAGGGTTGACCACCCGCACGTAGTGCGCGTTCCAACTGTCCGGATCGAACAGGCCGGTCTGATTCTCGGTCGTCACGTTCTGCAGGAAGTCCAGCTCGGTGATTCCGACCATGGTTCCCGGGAACTGGTTCTGGTCGATGCGTCCGGCCATCAGCCGCAGGAACAGCAGTGCCTCCATCTCCGCCGCGGTCTCCCAGATGATGTGCCCGTCGGCGTCCTCCTCGACCGTCGGGTGGATCGGGAGTTCCAGCAGACGCATCTGCACCTGGCCGACGTCCTCGGGGCCGAGGGTCGTGATCGGTGCGCCGTTGTTCGGATCGTCCTGCACGTACAGGTGCAGCTGGGCGCCGTGCTGGATGTTCTTGCCCGAGACCCGGAAGCGCCGGGCCGGTTCGTGACGGAGTTCGCACAGCCCGTAGTCTTCCCCCGAGGGGTTGTTGAGCAAGCCGTGCTGGTACAGGCGCACCGTGTGGCCGTGGGTGCCGTTGAAACCGGGCGCCCCGTTGTTGTCGATCAGGTTGGTCAGGGTCGGCACGTCCCGGTAGGCGGTGTTGGTCACCATCGGCAGCAGTTCGATCGCCGCCGGGTCTCCGATCAGGCGCGGAGCATCGCCCTTGGGTACCGCGACCCGCCGTTCGCTGCCCAGCGGGACCGAGAGCAGCACCAGACGTTCCCGGGCGGAGGTGAGCAGCCCCAGGAGCTGGGCCTCGGTAAACGCGGTTCCACTGGGTTCTTCTCGGAAGACGCCGGGGTGGACCGAGAGGTCGTACCAGAAGCCCCGGGCGCCGCTACCGAGGAAGGCCTGGACGGCGTATCCCGCGTTGGCCTGTTCCGCTTGCTCCCGCATGTCCTGGAGCGCGTCCAGGGTCTCGCTGGATCCGGAGTTGCCGGTGGTCACCGTGTGGGTCCGGCCGACCATCGGGCCGGTGCCGGTATCGAACTCCTGGACGAACTGGTTCAGCCGCAGGACGTTGTCGCAGTCGCCAGGCTGGCCGCCGCCGCACAGCGGGCCGAAGAAGTTCAGGTTGAAGGCGTTCATCGAGGCGACGCCGTTGAAGTCCGCCGAGCGGGAGATGTCGAGTCCGGTGTGCAGCACCCCTTCGTAACCGGTGATCGCCGAGTTCCACGGCCGGGAGTCACCGTCCCGATCGAGGCGCGCCTCCTTCTGGAACAACAGCCGCAGCGCGGCGGTCTCGATCGGCTGGGACGGTGCCCGCACCAGCGGCGGCTGGGGCAGCGGGTTGTGGGGATCGACCCCGGGAAAGTCCTCGGTCATCACGTTGTCACTGCCTTCGGGGAAGGCGTGGCAACCGACACAGGCCCGGCCGATATCGGCGGCGGCGGTGGTGTAGATCTTGAGGCCGGCCAGGGCGCCGGTGCCGGAGACCGACTGGGTCGTGTCGTTGTCGTCCGGGTCTCCGAGAGTGCCGCTGTGCACCCGGTCGCGAGGTTGTTTCGGGTTCGGCGGATAGTGCACCGAATTGATGAACTCCTCGAATTGCTCCATTTCCGGGGTGGGCAACGGATCGTCGGCGCCGAGCAGCGACTCGAAGGCCCCCTGGAAGGCGACGAAGGTTTCCCGGTCGCCGCGCCAGTGGTAGGGCGCGTTGGTGAACAGGTCCTGATCGTCGGGCCGGACCTCCCAGTTGAGCAGGCCCTGCAGGGACTGGGTCACCATGAACGACTTGTCCGCCGGGAAGACACCGTTGGCGAAGCCGTCGTTGGGCATCAGCTCGCGCGGGATCGGTAGATCGCCGGTGCTCGGGTCGCCCAGGTCCCAGGCCAGCCCGTCGGTGCGTCCGTCGGTGTGGCAGCTCTCGCAGGTCACCTTGCCGTTGCCCGAGAGCTTGGCGTCGTAGAGGAAACGCCGCCCGTCGGTGATGTAGTCCGGAGTCGGATCGGCGCTGAGGTCGAAGCTGTCGACCACGGTCTCCGCCACCGGGTCGATGATCGTGATCGAGTTGTCGACGCGGTTGAGCACGTAGAGTCGTTCGCCGGGGTCGCCGGCGGAACCGCTGGCGTCCTTCAGCGCCAGGCCGCGAGGGCCGGCGATCGGCGCGTCGACCGGGGACACGTTGATCCGCCGGATCTTCCAGTTGATCGGAGCCTGGGCCGTGGGAACGATCACGCCGATGCGGTCGCTGCTCATGGCGGTGAAGAACACCTTGCTGACCGAACCGCCGTTCTCGTAGGGCACCACCGAGGTCAGCCGTGCCAGGGACTTGTTCTTGCCGACGGGGCCGGTGGTCGGCTGCGGTTCCGCCTCGGCATCGAGGGGCGCGGAGGCGGCATTGCGGTCGATCGGCTGCACCAGTTTGCGCAGGTTGACGTCCCGGCCGCGAATGGTCGGGCTGCCCGAACACAGGTTCTTGACCTCCCAGATCATGTGCTTGAAGAAGCCGGTGTTGGCCGCGGCGACGTTGGCCTCGTCGAACAGCTCGGTGTTCCGCGCCATCCCGCCGACCACGTAAAGGGTGTCATCGCTCGAGAACACCATCTCGGCGTTGGTCGATCCGAGACTACCCAGGGTGCCCAGGACGCCGGTGGTCAGATGCTCGCTGTACAGGTCGAGATCGTAGCGCTCGGTGTTGCCCCCCTTGTGGCCCAGGACCCACAGGGTGTCGCAGGCGACGGCGGGGGTGCGCGGTTCCTTGATTGCGATGTCGTCCAGTTGGGTGTCGAAGTCCAGGTCCTTGCCCGAGGGCACGGCCAGGTCGATCAACTCCGCACCCGCGGCGATCGGCTGCAGCGTGCGGGCGTGATACTTGCCCAGGGCATCGAGGGTCATGTGGGTGACGAACAGCACCGGTGTCAGGGTGCCCTCGACGTCGATCTCGGCGAAGGCCATGTGCAGCGGCTCGTCGGTTACCTGGGCGGTGCGGTCGAGGGTCACGCTCAAACGGCCGTTGTCCCCCGGCGCCAGATGGATCGAGGTGATCGAATCGCCGAGGAAGTTGGCCACGTAGGCCCGGTCCAGTTGCGGCACCCAGACCACCGAGACCGGTTCGAGGCCGGTGCGCACCCGGCTGACCAGCCGGTTGGCCACGGGAATCGTCTCGTCGGTATCCCAGATCTCGAGGGAGTTGTCCGGCGTGTTGACCGCCAGGATGTAGTCGTGCCCACCGATTCGCGCGACCTCGATCGGATGAACCTGCGGGCTCTCGACGTTGTAGTAGTCCCCCCGCCCCTGGGCATGTACCAGGCCTGGTGTTGTTGCGGCGAGTAGGAGCAGTAGAACGAGCGCGGACGCGCGACGAAGTCTCATCGACGATTCCCCCTTGGGCTGCGGCGCAACGGGCGCCGGACCGGTGCCGACCTCGGAGCGCTTAGAGGCTCCGATGCCCTAGGAGGAGTCCGGAGTGAAGGGGATTGCCCCGGCAGGGGCGGATGGTGGGCAAAAAGTGGGGAGGCGCGCCGCCACCGGTGCGGCGCGCCTCTTCGGTTCTAGATCAGGGGGCGGGGATGGTGATCGGGGTCGAACTCCAGAAGCAGGCCCAGGGGCTCAACGCGCAGTCGATCTGCGGGTCGGTCTTGACCTGATACCAGAAGGAGGGCTGGGTTCCGACCTTGAGCAGGGACCCCCAACCGGGAAGCACCAGTTCGTTGATCGCGGCGTCCCGGATGTCCTGCAGGACCTGCGGCGGCAACACCAGCGGATAGAACTGCTGATCCACCCGCAGCATGACCGAGTCGAGGATCTGGCCCTCGGGCAGGGGGGCGGACTGGGACAGGTTGAGGGTCATGTCGTTGCCGCCGCCGGCGCCGCCACCCTGGCCCGAGCCGTTGCCCGAAGCCTCGCAGGGCACGCAGGGGTCGGACTCCGGCGTGGGGTGGGTTTCGCTACTGTAGGCGACCAGGCTGGGCGTTTCCGGCTGTTCTTCCGGGTCGGAGGGAGGGGTGCCCTGGCTCGAGCCGTTGCGGCCCGAGGCCCAGCAGCCGGTGCTGTTGCCGCCGGAGAGTCCGTCGAACAACCGTTCGATCTCGGCGTTGCAGACCTTGTAGGGGCGTCGTCCCTCGGAGAGCACGGTGCATTGAAGCCGCTCTTCTTCCCAGGGCACCCAGGTGTCCCGGGAGATCGGGTTGATCCGCGGATCGTGATCGTGGAGGAAGGCGATCCAGCCGGTCAGCATGGCCGCCGAGTAGGAGGAGCCGGAGGGTGCGGGCCAGTCGTCGATGCAGAGACCGTTGCCCGGCATCAGGGCGTTGGGCCCCGTCGGGGTCTCCCAGGCGCCTCCCAGCTGTTTCTCGCTGAAGTAGCGGTTGTTGTTCAACATTCCGGCCGAGGCGACGTTCTCGAGAATCGCCGGGAACAGCGTGGTCTGGTGGTTCCCCGCCGCGGCGATGAAGTGCACGCCCGTGCCCCGCAGGTACTGGATGACCTTGGCCACCTGGCACGCGGCCTGATTCACGTCACAGGCGGCGGGGCTTCCCGGATCCCGGGTCTCGTAGGTACGGCCGAAGCTCATGTTCACGACGGTCGGGGCCAACTGGCCGTCGGCGTCGACGCTCTCGGCGACACTGCACAGCCGGGCCAGCAGGTGGAAGTCGTTGACCTCGGTTCCGAGCGGTTCCAACTCCTCGTCGTCCATCGCCGCCAGCAGCACCTCGGTGTGTGGCCCGACGATGTTCTCGATCATCTTGACGACGCTGGCGCCGTGGCCGTCGTCGTAGTCGATGGCCACCACCCGGCGGGTGATCCTGGGCTCCGGGTTCGCCTCGGGCTCGCCGCCGTCATCGTCGCCGCCGAAGGGGTGCTGGGTCGGCGTCATGGTGTAGACCTTCAGGTCGAGCCGCTTGGGTACGGCGGGGAAGGGTTGACGGCCGCGCAGCGGCTTGGGATAGGCGTTGGGGTTCTCCTGGCCGGCCGCGGCGGCGTCACAGGTCCCCGGGGGCACGGTCGTGCCGAACGTGAACGTTCCGTACTGGCCGCAGGGAATGGTGAAATCGGAGACATCGGCGGCGCAGGTCGAGTCGACCAGAGACCATTCGATCTCGGCGTGAGCCGTCGAACTCAACAGCAACACCGCAAGGCATGCCAGTGCCTGAAGAAACCGGGGGTTGGACTGGATCATTGCGTCACCTCGCTTTGCCCGTTCCCGTTGCCCGCGGGAAGAATGGTGAGCGTCTTGGGGATGGTTGTGCCGTCGGAATCGGGGAAGAGCGCCTTCTGGGGCGACCGGTCCGCGGGGAGGTCGACGGCGGCGGGGAGGTCGCCGTCGTAGGTCGCCGCCACGATCAGTTCATGGGTGCCCTGTTCCCCTCCGGCGAACCGGTGGGCCGGGCCACTGAAGATGGCGGTGCCGCGGCCGAGTTCGACGTCGAGCCCGGGGTCGATTCGCATCAGTCGCCCCGGGTCGACCCGGTAGAGCGCGAACAGCATGCCGGCTCGCGGAGCCTGCATCGGTTCGACGGTCACCTCGACCGACGTATCGGGATACGCCGCCGCCATGCGCTCGCCCGCGCGTTCCGCCGCCATGCCCTGGACCTGCACCGCAAAGGTCAGGTCGGCGGGAAACGGCTGGGCGCGCTGGGTCCAGGCGAAGATGCCCAGCGGCAGGGCGAGCAGCAGCAGCGCCGCCGCGGCCAGCGGGATCCGGCTGCCGGTGCGTGCGGCCGGTGCCTGCGAGGCCGGATAGGGTTGTCCTTCCAGCACGGCCCGGCGGCTCGCGGCCGAGGGGGTGTCGTCGATCACGCCGCCGAGATCCGCAAGCCGGCGTCGCGCGTCGGCATTGCGGCACAGCAGGGCCTCGATCTGGCGCGTGCTCTCCTCGTCCAGCTGCCCGGCGCGGTAGGCCGCGAGGATCTCGTCATCGAGATCGCCGCGCCGCACGTCGGTGTCCAGCCGCGAGGCCTGCCACAGCAGATCATCATCGGGTCGGGTCATCGCCTGTCTCCTGCCATCGGAACGGCCGCCATGTTCAGGGCTAGCCGGCTGTTCCCGCTGTCGGGCGCCTGGGCGGGCTCGCCGCTGCCGCGTAGCAGCAACAGCGCGCCCCATGAACTCGGTGCGTGTCGTTTCATCACGTCGCGTAGGGCCTCGGTATGGGCGGCCGGGATGTCGCCCGAGCGGGCCAGCTCCCGGTAGAAGGTGCCGTTGAACTCCGAGGCCAGGGTTTCGTCGAGGTCCGCCCGGGCGCCGATCACCCAGCTCGCACCCCCCTTGATCAACGATCCGGCCAGGCCGTAGTGGCCGCTGTCCGCCGTCGCCGGGTAGCGGCCCGAGCCGCAGGCGCTGAGGTTGGCGAACTCCAGCGAGGAACGCACCCCGGCCATTCCCGCCGCGGTCAACCAGCCGTCGGCCAACACCAGCCGGGTCAGATCGGGAAACGACGGTTCGTAGGTCGCGTGGGCATCGATGTGCACCCAGCGGGCTCCGGTCAGCGCCAGGCGGACGGTCTCGGCGGAGGCGTGGGCTCCCTCGAGCACGTCGGCGTCGGGGAACAGAGCGCGGTACTCGCCGGCCATGCGGGCCGCCTGGGCAAGATCGCCGGTGGGGTTGACCACGAACAGCGTGCGGTCGTTCGTCGCATCCCGGGTCGCGGCATCGCCGGTGTGGGCCGGGACGTTGGCCACGGTGGTGCGGGTGGCCAGCCATTCTCCGGAGTCGGTTTCGAGGGCAGCCAGGGGAACCTGCTGAAGCGCGCCGTGCAGCGCGAAGCGGGTCACCTCGCCCAGATCGTCGGTGCGGGGCGCCAGCGCCCGGGCCAGCGGCTCGGTCAGCCGGCGCCATTCGCCGGCGTCGCCACCGCGGCGGTCCAGGGCCTTCTCGATGGCGGCGACCCGTTGCGTGAGGGCATCCCGATCGAGGGGGGTCCGCCGATAGAGGGTGGTGCGCTCGCCCTCGCGGCGCAGCAGGATCACTTCATCCTCGACCGGGAAGGCTCGATAGTCGGCGATCTCGCCGCCGGTGCCCAGGGCGCCGCAGCCGGTGCGGGAGGCGATGGCCGCCTCGAGCCGGCTCATCAGCGACTGGCGCGCGCCGGCGCGCTGGCGTTTGCGTGTGGGGGACGCGGGCACGCTCAGCCGGCTCAACTCGTCCAGCAGCCGGAGTTCTTCGCTGCCGTCGGTTGCCGAGTCGCAGGCGGCACCCTCCCGGTCTCGCAGGGTCAGCGCGTCGAGCTGTTCGAGAATCTGCCAGGCCCGGCCGGGGTGGCCGAGTTCCGCGGCGTTGCGCGCGGCGCGATAGAAGTCGTCGGCCCGGCGTCCCGGTCCCAGTCGCGCATGTCC
>CAZBZH010000158.1:0-8783 GCA_964496265.1 uncultured Acidobacteriota bacterium
CGGTTGGCGGCGGTGATCGCCCGGGCGTCCCCCAGGCTGTCCAGCCGTGAACTGGGGGTGGGAAACGACGCTTCGCGCACCGTCTTCAACAGTGCCTCGAGCCCCGCCTGGCGCAGGTCCGAGGAACGCAGCGGCGTATCGCCGACGAGTAACTCGTAGAGCACCACGCCCAGGGAGTACACATCGGTGCGGGTGTCGACCTCCTGCTCCGAGTCTCCCGCCTGCTCGGGACTCATGTACTCGGGGGTGCCGACCAACCGGCCGATCTCGGTGAACACGCTCCACTCGAGGAAGCGCTGCTGGGTCGCCTTGGCCACCCCGAAGTCGATGACCCGGGGCTCGGGGCCGTTGTCGGTTTCGACCACGAGGATGTTCGAGGGCTTGAGGTCCCGGTGAATCACTCCTCGCTGATGGGCGTGCTGCACCGCCTGGCAGACCTTCATGTAGAGCCGCACCCGGTCGTCGTTGGGCAGCTTGCGCCGGTCGCAGAACTCGACGATCGGTTCGCCGTCGATGAACTCCATGGCGAAGTAGGGCTGGCCGTCGTCGGCGATGCCGGCGTCGAAGATGCGGGCGATGTAGGGATGGTCCATCAGCGCCAGCGACTGTTGCTCCATGCGGAAGCGCGCCAGCACCTGTTTGGAATTGACCCCCAGCTTGACCAGCTTGATCGCCACCTGGCGTTGCAGCTCGCCGGTCTGCTCCGCCAGGTAGACGACTCCCATGCCCCCTTCGCCGAGGCGGCGGATCAGCCGGTAGGGACCGATGGTGTCGGGGTCCGCCCCTTGGGTGGGGACCGGAACCTGGATCGGCCCCGAAGCCTGGATCGGGCCCGAAGCGTCGACCAGGGTCGGGATCGAATCGGGGTCGGCGGGCTCTTCCAATCCGTGGAGCAGCAAACAGGCGGGGCAAAAAGCCTCGTCCCCTTCGCCGGACAGCGGGCCCCCGCAATCGGGGCAGTTCTTGCGTTCGCTCATCGGGTCTTCCTAGCTGCCGGCCAGCACGCGCAGCAGGTAGCGGATCTCGTCCTCGACGTCGCCGGGTTTGCCCACGGTCTGCAGCACCTCGCCGCGGAGCACGACGCCGAAACGTTTGCGCATGCGGTGGACCACCGATTTGACCCCCGCCTCGCTCATCTCCATCCGTTCGGAGAGTTCCCGGTAGGGCAGGGTCGGTTCGTCGCCGGTCAGCAGGCCGCGCAGCAGTTTGAAGCGGTCGGCCTGGCCCGCGGCCTCGAACTCCGAGGCCAGGGTTTCGATGGCTCGCTGCACCACCGTCGAGGCCCAGCGCCGTTCGAAGGTCTTCTCGGCGTCGGCGGCCTCCGACGGCTCGTCGGACAGCCGGGCCTCGGCGGCCAGGGTGTCGAGGGATTCGATCACCTGGTTGCCGCCCCGCTTGGCCGCCCGCCGCCAGTCCCGTTCGTTGTGCAGGAAGTTCCGCACCGATACCAGCAGGAATGAGCGGAAGCGTCCGGCCTCGGGCCGCAGGGTGCCGAGGGTGCCCTTCTCCATCATCGTGGCGAAGTACGACTGGACCAGGTCGTGGGCGTCCTCCTGGTTGAAGCCCTGGCTACGCACGAATCCGTAGACCGGATACCAGTAGCCCTCGATCAGGTCCGAGAGCGCCTGACGGGTCTTCTCGCTCTCGCCGCCGGCGGCGAGCACCATGCTCCAACGGGTGGTCTGAAACTGTGGCACTGAGGGACCTCCGAGCGGATTGTAGGCGAGGCGACGCCTGGGCTCGCTCCTCCTAGATAGAAGCAACCGGCTCCCGGGGTTTCGGCCGAATCGGACGCTGTCGAACGGGATCGGGCCAACCGATCGAACTTGTCGTATATCCTTCGATGTCATTTCCACATGAACTGGGGGGATCCATGCCCAGAATCGGGTCTTTTTTGATTGTTATTGCCCTGATTTGTTCGATTGTGTCCGCCGGTGAGCTCGCGCCGAACGGGCCACAGCCGGTCGCGACCGAGTCCGCTCAGGCCGCCGATTCGATCCAACGATCGACCCTGGCGCTGAAGCAGGACGGTGCGGTGACCCGCATCGAGATCAGTCTTCCGGGCGCCGACGGGCAGCCCCAGGTGCGGGAACTGCGCCGCACCCGGGCCGCCGTCTCCGCCCAGATCAGCGGAGCCGATCCGGCCGGCCGGGCGATCTTCGCCGCCTGGGACGAGACCGAAGCCGGCAACCGCACCCGCTGGTTCAGCTACAGCCGCGATGCGGGAGACAGCTGGATCGAGGCGCGCCCGCTGGACACCGAACTCCGTCTGCGGGACGGCGCCATCGCTCCCCGGCAGGCCATGCCCGCGGCGCCCCGCTCCTTCGCGCTGCCTTCCGACGGTGGGCTGTATATCGTGCAGTTCCGTACCATCGGCCTGCCCGAGTGGCGGGACGCGATCGAGTCCTTCGGCGGCGAGGTCCTCAACTACCTGCCCCACAACGCGCACATCGTGCGCTTCCCCGCCGGCGGTCTCGCCGGCGTGCAGGGCCTCGACTTCGTCGAGCGCATCGAGCCCTACGAGCCCTGGTACCGCCTCGCCGCGGACGTGCGGGGCTGGGTCCAGGAAGACCCTGAAACCGCCACCAGCGAACCGACCCTGCGTCTCAACGTGATGGTCTTCGGCTGGGGCGCCGAGGCCAAGGCGCCGGTTGCCGATGAAGTGGCCCGCCTCGGCGGCCGGGTCGTCGAGAACTGGCCCAACGGTCAGATCCTGCAGCTCGAACTGAGCCGCGGTCAGCTGCAGCAGCTGGTCGCCCGGGACGACGTGATGTGGGTCGACCGCTGGACCCCTCGTTCCGACGACATGGACCTGGTTCGCGAGGACGGCGGCACCAACTTCATCGAGACCAACTTCGGCCGCTGCGGCCAGGGCGTGCGCGCCGAGGTGCTCGACTCCGGCTTCCAGGCCAACCACCCGGACTTCGACGGCATCCTGTTCCACGGGAGTAACACCGAGTCGAGCCACGGCACCAGCACCTACGGCATCGTGTTCGGCAACGGCGCCCGGGACGGCGACGGGGACGCGGCCGCGACCGGCCACATGCCCTGCGCCGAACAGGGCATCGCCTCGGACTACGACTTCCTCGGCGATCGCTTCGCCCACACCCAGGAACTGAAGGAGGCGCCCTACTTCGCCTCGTTCCAGACCAACTCCTGGGGCAACAGCCGCACCACGGTCTACAACAGCATCACCTCCGAGCTGGACGACATCATCTTCCGGCTGGACATGGCGATCCTGCAGTCCCAGTCCAACGCGGGCAACCAGGACAGCCGGCCCCAGGCCTGGGGCAAGAACGTGATCTCCGTCGGCGGGATCAACCACGAGAACAACCTCGACCCCGCCGACGACAACTGGAGCAACAGCGCGTCGATCGGTCCCGCCGAGGACGGCCGAATCAAGCCCGATGTCAACTGGTGGTACGACACGATCTACACCACCACCACCGGCAGCGGATACACCAACTTCTGCTGCACCTCGGCGGCCACGCCCCAGACCGCGGGCATCACCGGATTGATGATCCAGATGTTCTCGGAGAACGTGTGGGGCACCGACCCGGTCGGCGCCACCGTGTTCGAGCGCCAGCCCCGTTTCTCGACGATCAAGGCGCTGCTGATCAACAACGCCAAGCAGCTTCCGTTCAGCGGGCTCAACGACGACCTGACCCGGGTGCACCAGGGTTGGGGACGTCCCAGCGTGCAAATCGCCCAGGAACGCGCGGCCAACAGCTTCATCATCGATGAAGAGGTGAACCTCGAGCTCGGCGACTTCGGCCGCTACAACCTCGAGGTGCCGGCGGGCGAGACCGAACTCAAGATCACCATGGTCTACCCGGATCCGGCGGGCACCACCTCGGCGTCGCTGCACCGGATCAACGACGTCAACCTGCAGGTGACCTCCCCGTCGGGCACGATCTACCACGGCAACGTCGGCCTCGACGTCGGCACGGTTTCCCAGCCCGGCGGTTCGCCCAACAGCGTCGACACCGTCGAGAACGTGTTCATCGCCAACCCCGAGGAGGGGACCTGGGAGATCGAGATCACCGCGGTCGAGGTCAACCAGGACGGTGATCTGGATACCGCCGAGACCGACGTGACCTTCGCTCTCGTCGCCACCGGCGGCACCGGCGTGCTGACCCAACCTTCCGAGGGCCGGGTCAACCTGGATCAATCCGCCTACAGCTGCGCGGTGCCCGTGGGCATCCGCGTGATCGACGGCAACGTCGGCGCTCCCTCGGTCAACATCTCGATCTGGTCCGACACCGAATCGACTCCCGAGGTGCTGACGCTGACCGAAACCCAGCCGGGTTCCGGCAAGTACGCCGGCGAGTTGATGACGACCACCGCGGCGCCTTCGGCCGACGGCAACCTGTCGGTCAGCCAGGGGGACCAGATCAACGTCGAGTACATCGACGGGGACGACGGCATGGGAGGGATCGATCTCCCGCGCATCGATCTGGCGGTGACCGATTGCTACGACCTGGTGCGTGATTCGCTGACCCTTGACGACACGGTCGGCGGGAACGGCGACGGCCTGCTCGATCCCGGTGAGTGGATCGATCTGCCGATCGTGCTCTCCAGCGTCGGCGACGGCCCGGCCGAGAACGTCCGGGTCGAGGTCGAGAGCCTCTCTCCAGGCGTCGAGGTGCGGCAGCTGCAGGCGCTGCTGCCGGACATTCCGGCCGGAACCTCGGCCGCCAGCGCCGGTGAGCAGATGCGGATCCGCATCCGCCTCGACCAGACCTGTACCGACCCGGTCTCGGTGCGCTTCCGCTACCTGGCCGACGGCTACGAGTCGATCCAGGACGACGTGCTGCCCACCGGTACTCAGGTGAACTTCGACGTCGACACCTTCGAGTCGGGCACCGCCTGGCAGCACGTGGCGGCGGAGAGCTCGGCGACCACGGGTAACTGGACCACCGGCGATCCCGACGGCACCGACTTCCAGCCGGAAGACGACGTCACGCCGGATCCGGGCACCCAGTGCCTGTTCACCGCGCCCAACGCCGGTGGCCTGGGCACCGACGATGTCGACAACGGCGTGGTCGTGGCCCGCTCGGGCAGCATCGACCTGACCGGGCATCCGGATGTGCGGGTCTCGCTCTACCGCTGGTTCGCCAACCGGGATCTCGGCGAGGACTCCGGTGACTTCTGGCGCCTCGAGGTGCGCAACGGTGCGGGACAGCCCGACGTGCTCCTCGAGGAACTGGACTTCAACCAGTCCGAGCCGCGCTGGACCGAGGTGTCCTTCCGCCTGGCCGACTTCATCACCCTGACCAACGACGTCTCGCTGAAGGTCTCGGCTGCCGACGGTCCGGCGACCGGTAACCTGGTCGAGGCCGCGGTTGACGAGGTGCGTTTCTGGGATCCGGTCTGTAACGACTACGACCCGATTCCCAACGCCGTCGACACCCTGCGGGCCAACCGCTCGGGGAGCGACGTGGTGCTCGACTGGCAGCAGCCGCTGCTCGATCCGGACCACGGGGTAACCACCGCGTACCGGGTCTACCGCTCCGAGCTCAAGTCCAGCGGCTTCAGCGAGCAGCAGCTCGTCCCCGACACCGGGGGCGCTGCCGGCTACACCGACACCGGCGCGGCGGTGCCGGCTCCGACGGCCTACTTCTACCTGGTCATCTCGGAGAACGCGGCCGGCGCGTCGGACACGGCGCCCTAGGCCTCAGGTCTGAAAACGGTCGACGGGTCCCGCTTCGGCGGGGCCCGTCGCTTCAGCCTTCCTGCCCTACTCGGCCCAGCCAGCGGTCGACGACGAACGGCCCGCCGGGGAACACCGCCCCGATGATTCCGGCCGCAGCCAGCCCCTTCGAGATCGGCACCTTGTCCACCGCCAGGGCGAACATCAACACCAGCGCGACGAACAGGAAGCCGTGGATCGAACCGGCCACGGTGACCGCCATGGGCATGCCCGCCATGTACTTGAGCGGCATGGCCACGAAGAACAGGACCAGGGTCGAGATTCCCTCGACGACGCCGAGGGTGCGCAGGGCCTTGAGGAAGCGGGTGTCGATCTGCATCGCGTGGCTCTCCTGGGTAGAACCGCAGGGTATTTCGCGACGCAGCCCCTCGCCAGCGGCCGGGGAAAATTGACGCCACAGGCCGGCAACCCGATAATCCTGATCTCGACGCAACTGGGGGAACCTTGTCCGGCGATTTCACCCGCCTGCTTCAGGCCGTGGCCGGTGGCGACCGCGGCGCCGCCGACGATCTCTACGGGCTGGCCTACGAGGAGCTCAAGCAGATCGCCCGGCGCCAGCTCCGCCGCGGGCGTCCCGGTGAGACGCTCCAGACCACGGCGCTGGTCCACGAGGCCTGGCTCAAACTGTTCGAGCACGCCCGGACCGACCCGACCGACCGGGCGCACTTCTACGCCCTGGCGGCCCGGGCCATGCGCCAGATCCTCGTCGATACCTTCCGCGCCGGCCGCGCCGAGAAGCGGGGCGGCGATCGCTACCGGCTCGAGTTCCTCGAGGGGGATGTTCCGGTCGAGCAGCGGGGGGAGGTGCTGCTGGCGGTCGACGCCGCGCTGACCCGGCTGGCCGAACTGGAGCCGCGGCTGTCCAAGGTGGTGGAGTGCCGTTTCTTCGGCGGCATGACCCAGGAAGAGACCGCGGTGGCGTTGGGCGTCAGCGAGCGCACCGTTCGCGGAGATTGGCGCAAGGCCAGGGCGTTCCTCACCCGTGAACTCTCGGAGCAGGAGTGAGCGCTTCCCGATCGGACAGCATGCGCGCGGTCGTGCTCGATCGCTTCGGGCCGCCCCGAGAGGTCATGGGGCTCGAACAGGTGCCTGTCCCCGAGCCGGGTCCCGGCCAGGTCCGGGTACGTATCCGGGCCACGGCGGTCAACGACTGGGACTGGACCTTCGCCCGGGGCCGGCCCATGGCCTACCGGCCGTTTCTCGGATGGTCCCGACCCAGAATCTCGATTCTCGGTGCGGAGCTGGCCGGAGACGTCGACGCGCTGGGGCCAGGTGCTTCCGGTCTTGCCCTCGGCGAGGGGGTCTACGGCGATCTATCGGAGTGCGGCTTCGGCGGCTTTGCCGAGTACGCCTGTGTTCCCGCCGATGCGCTGACCCGCAAGCCCACGGGGATGTCCTACCTGGAGGCCGCGTCGATTCCACACGCGGCGACCCTGGCCATGCAGGGGTTGTTCGACGAGGGTGGGTTGCAGGCTGGCGAACGGGTGTTGATCAACGGGGCCGGCGGCGGCGTGGGCGTCTTCGCGCTCCAGCTTGCCCGGGAGCGCGGTGTCTCCGAGATCACCGGCGTGGACAGCGAGCGCAAGCTCGGGCAACTCCGCGAACTGGGCTACGACCACGCTGTGGCCTACGAGACCACCGACTTTACCCGCAGCGGGCAGCGCTACGACCTGGTTCTCGACACCCGGACCAACCGGCCGCCGCGGGCCTATCGCCGGGCGCTGACCCCCGCCGGCCGTTACGTCACCGTCGGCGGCAGCACCTTCCGCATCCTGCAGGTGGTCGCCGCGGGGCGCTGGCTCGCCCGTTTCGGCCGGCGCCGTATGTCGGTGGTTTCCCTGCGCACCAACCACCAACTGGAGCGGATCAACGGGCTCTACGAGGGCCCGGGCCTGACCTTCAGGCTCGACGGTCCCTATCCCCTCGAGGCGGTTCCCGAGCGGGTCGAGTATTTCGGCCGCGCCCTCCACGGCGGCAAGGTGGTGATCGACGTGGCCGGTGGCGCCGACACCCGTTGAGTCAGCTTCCCGCCTGGAGATCGGCGCCGCCGCCCAGCGCCTTGTAAAGGGCGACCCAGGCGGTGCCGACGCCGGTCTCGCTGGCGGCCAGCCGGTCCTCGGTCTCGGTCAGCGACCGTTCCGCTTCGAGGACATCCAGGTAGTTGATCAGCCCGTTGTCGTAGAGCACCTGGGCCTGGCGCAGCGCTTCGCGAGAGGCCGCGGTGGCCTCATCGAGCCATTCCCGTTCCCGCTGCAGTTCGCCGAAACGGACGATCGAGGTCTCGACCTCCTCCAGCGCCCGCAGCACCGCTTGCTCGTAGCGGAGCAGCGTCGCCTCGTGGCGTGCCTTGACCGCCTCGATGTTGGCCCGCAGCCGCCCGCCCTGGAACCAGGGAAAGCGCACGAGTCCGCCGAGGGACCAGATCCGGCTGGCCGACCGGGTCAGCGACCCGGTAGAGACACTGAGGTAACCGCCCCCGCCGGTGAGCGAGAACTTGGGGAACAACTCGGCGGTCGCCACGCCGATCTCGGCGGTTGCGGCATGGAGTTCGGCCTCGGCCCGCCGCAGATCCGGCCGCCGGGTCAGCAACTGAGAGGGGAGCCCCACCGGGACGTCCGCGGGGATGGACAGGCGGGGGCGCGGCTCGTTCAGCGCGTCCAGCAGTTCGCCGGGGAGTCTGCCGCTGAGGACGGCCAGGCGGAACGCCGCGGCCCGCTCGGCGATGCGTAGGCCGGGCACACGGGAGCGGCTGGTTTCCAGCAACGCCCGGGCTCGGGAGGCATCGAGGTTGGCGGCCAGGCCGTTGCGCACCCGGGCCTCGACCAGTTCGAGGGAATCCTGCTGGATGCGCACGTTGCGCTCCACCGCCGCGCGCCGCTGTTGAATGCCGCGCAGTTCGACGTAGTTGCGTACGACCTCGGCGATTACGGCGACCTGCACATCCCGGCGGTTTTCCAGGGATGCCGCGATCCGGGCCGTGGCGCTCTCGATACCGCGGCGGCGGCCGCCCCACAGGTCGATCTCCCAGGTGGCATCGAAGCCGGTTTCGTAGAGCGTGTTGGTCAGATCG
>CAZBZH010000159.1:0-8779 GCA_964496265.1 uncultured Acidobacteriota bacterium
CGACCCGTTCCCCGTTGGGGTCGAAGTAGTGACCGGCGTAGCGAATCTCGATCTTCGGTTCGGCCGGCGGATCCCCCTCTCCCAGGTGCACCAGAAGCCGCCGCCCCTTGCGGCTCCAGCCCAGCGGGGCGCCGCCCAGCGACACCGCCTCCACCACCAGGTCCCGGCCCAGCCGGAACTCAAGCAGCCGCACACCGGGCGCAAGCGGGGCCAGTTGAACCTCCGCCGTGCCGTTCAGCTTGGAGTTGCCGTCGACCTCGATCTCCAGGCGATAATGGCGAGGCTCGGGTAGCTCGGAGCTGCGCTCGTCATGGGGCCGGGCGCTCCAGATATCCAGATCGCCCAGCTCGTGGTAGTCGACTCCCCCACCGTAGAGGTTGCGCTCGCTCCAGCGGATCGCCTGGCGGATCGCCTCCTCTTCGAAATCGTCGACGTCGATCGGCACGAAGCGGCCGACCCGCTCGACATCGTCCCCGCGGCGGTCCAGCACGTGAAAGAACCAGCCGAAGCGCCGGGAGTCGGCCCAGAACAAGCGGAACTGCGGAACCTGGGCCGCTCCCGGTCCGGCCCAGAGGTCGGCGGCCATGGCGGAATCAGCGGCCAGCCGTTTGCGCTCGCCGCTACGCTTCCAGGCTTGCAGCACCGCGCTCAGCCCATCGGCGGCAGCGGCATCGGGAGTGCCCGGAACCGGTTCCAGTCCCGCGGGGGCCGGGCCGAGCCAGAGCAGACGGTCGAAACTCAGATCGATGGCCGGCGCGCCGGTGAACATCCGGGCCTGGGAACGTTCGACAGGGTCGGAGGATTCGAACCGATAGCGCCCCTGCCCCACGAAGAGGTGCCCGACGACGAACCGCTCCACACGGACCGGCGCCCACCACCCGTCGAGGTCCACCGCCGCCGCCTCGAAGGCCAGGCCCTGCGCCTTGACGCGGGAGGCCGAGTCGACGTCCACCGCGAGAGAGGAGGGATTCGGCGGCGTGGCGTCCTCGCCCTCGCGAGCCTGGACGCTCCACGCGCCTGAGAATGAAGCCGCGCAGACAAGAGCGCATACCAATCGTCGAAAGGCCGGTCGCATCGGTCTCCCCCACGGATTCGCTGGGCGAATCATACAGGAGTGACCGATACGGACCGGCCTTCGGCCCCACGGTTTGCGGAGCGTGGACCGCGAGGAACTCGCGGCCCACCGTCGTGCGCGGCCGGCCTATCCGGCCAGGGCCGCTTCCAGCCGCTCCTTGAGCCGCGCCAGCCGCTGCTCGCGCTCCCGGGCAAACCTGGTGATGCCCTCGAGGATGTGCTTCGACGACAGATGCGCCTCGTCGATCACCTCGTCGACGCTGCCGCCGGTGCGCCAGCGATCGTCGAAGTCCGAGGTCATCGAGTAGTCGGCAACCACCGAGTTCTCGACCCAGTCCCGGCTGACCCGCAGCGAGCGGTTGCTGATCACCATGGCGTCGACCCGGTCGGCCGGCGAGGCGATACGGTTGCGATAGGTCTCGTCCTGCAGGGCGAACAGCTGCGGGCTGATCGCGGCGACGATCTTGACGTTGAGCCCCGCCTCCTCGATCTGCGGCAGCACATCCACCAGGTTGGCGGTGGTCATCGTGCCCTGGACGAACACGGTGCCCATCTTCGGCTGCCCCGGCTTGTAGTCGCGAATCAGGTAGGCCCCCTTGGCCGCGGCGTAGTGGGAGTCCATGCCCAGCTTCTTACGATCGGGGATCTGCACCGCCGGACGGGTCAGATGCAGGGCCACGATGGCCGCGTCCTGCTTGAACGCCTCGCCCAGCACCACCGGGACCTCGTTGTACTCCCAGGGATGCAGATCGATCACGTGGCCGTCGGGGAACAGCTGGGTCACACCCGGCGAGAAGATGCCGAAGTGGGTACGGGAGTCCTCGGCGGTCTCCGGACCGGAGTGACCCGCGATCCACAGCACCTTGCCCACGGGCAGGTCGCAGTCCTGGGCCAGCTGGCTGAACAAGCGCAGCGGGCCGTACTTCAGATAGGAGAACGAACCGTAGGTCGAGCAGCCGGCCCAGTAGCCGTTCCACCCCTTCATCGGATCCTCGGCCAGATTGACCGAGGCAATGCCGGCGCAGATTGCCGCGTTGGTGAACTCGGTGATCTGCTGGGGCAGCAGGGTGCCCCGCGGGTTCTTGTCCCGCTGGTACCAACCCCACCCCTCGTCGGAATCGTCGAAGGGCTTCATGAAGCCGGCGATGTTGGTCGACTCGGCCAGGTCGGCGGAGCAGGCCAGGAACAGCGGCCGGTCGTAGTGCTTCTTGGCGTAGCTGTTGATCCAGGAACCCCAGGTGGCAAGCGCAGCCCGGTTGGGTTTCTTGTCCCCCGGTTTGGCCCACATCGATTCCGGGTAGTTCTCGTAGTCGAACAGCTTGGGATCGTTGAATAGTTCGGCCCCCTTGCCGTCGAGGGTCACCGACGCGATCTTGTCGGGCACCGAGTCGGCGAGGTCGGCCAGACGGTCGGAGATGGCCCGCACCGTATCGGCGCGGCTCTCGAGGATGCTCATGGCGACGCCGAAGTTGGCCTCGGCCTGGGCCCGCAGCGCTTCCTTGTCCCCGGGCGCCGGCTCGTCGACCCCCTGGTACTGCACGCCGTACTTCTCCATGAACTGCTTGCGCAGCGTCCAGAAGTTCTCGCTGTGCATCTTGTGGGCCGCGCCGTGGGACTTGTTGTCGTAGACCAGGTAGCCCCGGCCCTTGCGGGTCTTGAACCAGGCCATCGAGGGCACGCCCTCGGGGTTTTCGCCGCGAGCGGCCTCGAGCACCGCCTTGGTCACCGGGCCCCACTCGGAACCCTCCTCGGCGCCGGAGATCCGCCAGCCGTAGGGGGCGAACCAGTCGGTCGGCGTCCCGTGGACCACCGACGAGATCGCGTTGTCGTCGATGCCGAAATCGTTCCAGTCGATCAGGAACACCAGATTGTGCAGCCCCAGGCCCCAGGCGGAGTTCTTGGTCTCGTGGCTCGCGCCGGGGGTCAGGCCGCCCTCGCCCTCGTAGGCGAAAACCTTGACCTCGCCGGCTCCTGCGTGACGCAGCGCCATCGCCTCGCCGGCTGCCGAGGGCATGCCGTGCCCGGAAGGCCCGGTGTTCCACTTGAGGAACAGGGTCTTGCCCTCCATCTCGGCGTGGCCGGCGAGCCCCTTGTTGCGGCGCAGGTCGAGCAGGTCATGCCAGCGCAGCGCGTACTTACCGCCGTCGGGGAAGGCGAAGCGCTCGCCGCCGTCCAGCTTGTGGCGCGCGGCCATGAACTCGTTGAGCACCGACAGGGTCGCGTAGACCAGCGGCACCGTGTGACCGGCGCTGAGCACGAACCGGTCGCAGTAGGGGCGCCAGGGGCGCATCACGTCCCAACGCATGGCGCCCGAGAGCAGCAGCGCCAGCATGCCGTGAACCTTGGAGCGGGAGCCGCCGGGATGACCGCTCTGCCGGTAGTTGAGCATCAGGTCGATCATCTCGTCGACCAGATCCTTGACCACCTCCCAATCGGCGAACTCCTGCTCCGCGCGGGCGTACAGCCCTTCCATGTCCTGGACCTTCGTGCCTTCCACTGCTTGTGCTCCTTCGCCGGGCTCGACGGCGTCTTCTAGCGCTTGTTCTTCTTCATGAAATCGGAGATACGGCTCAGCCCTTCGTCGATGTCCTCGAAGGAACTGGCGTAGGAGAAGCGGATATGCTGCCCCTCCCCTTCCACCCGGGTGCCGAAGTGGATGTCGGCGAGGACGGCGACCCCGGCCTCGTAGAGCAGCCGCTTGCGCAGTTCTTCGCTGTCCTCGGCGCCGACCAGCTTGCAGGCCTCGGTGATGTTGGGCCAGACGTAGAAGGCGCCGCCGGGACGCTGGCACTCGAAACCGTCGATGGCGTTCAGCCCGTCGACGATACGGCCGCGCCGCTCGAGGAACACGTCCCGCATGTGCAGGGCCTTTTCCTGGGAACCGTTCAACGCCTCGACCACCGCGTACTGGTTGGGGTGGGCCGGACAGGAGTCGGTGTTGGTGACCCAGCGGGTAAACGCCGGGGCCAGCTTCTTGTTGGCGGAGTACCCGATGCGCCAGCCGGTCATCGCGTAGGTCTTGGAAGCCGAGTCGGCGATGATCGTGCGCTCCAGCATGCCGTCGACGGCGGCGATGCTCTCGAACTCGCCGTCGTAGACCAGACCGGAGTAGACCTCGTCGGAGTAGATCCAGAGGTTCTCGTAAGGCGCCACGATGCGGCCCACCTCTTCGAGGTCTTCCTTGCTGAGGATGCCGCCGGTGGGGTTCCCCGGGCTGCACAGGATCAGCAGGCGGGTCTTCTCGTTGACCCGGGCCCGCAGCTCGTCGAGGTCGAAGGCGAAGCCGCGGCCTTCGCGCAACGGCAGCTCGACCGGCACCGCCCCGTTGGCGATGATCTGGGAGCGGTAGATCGGGAACCCCGGGTTGGGGTAGATCACCTCGTTGCCCGCGCCGTAGTCGGTGGTCGACAGGATGCTGTAGCCGATGAACGGCTTGCCGCCGCAGCCGCAGACGACATCTTCCGGATCGATCTGCACCTTGCGGGTGCGGGAGAAGAAGGACGCCACCGCTTCGCGCAGGGCGGGGATGCCGGGCGAAGGGGTGTAGCCGTGGTGGCCCGCCTTGATGGCGTCGACGGCGGCCTGCTGAATGTTCTCCGGCGTGGGGAAGTCCGGCTGGCCGATGCAGAACGAGACGATGCTCTTGCCTTCGGCCTGGAGCTGTCCGACTTCGCCCAACACGACGAAGGCGTTCTCGGTCCCCAGCTCGCTGGCCCGATTCGAGATGCGAGGCATGCTTTGACTCCGATCTTGATGGGTGGAGGGGGATTGTAGCCGCCCGGGGCACAAACGAAAAGGCCGGCTTCCCATGGCAAACAGGCAATGTTTGCGCGGGAAACCGGCCTGGCCGGGAGCGTCTCACGAGGCGGCGAAAACGCCGCTGTGGACTCAGATTTTCGAGTTTCCGCGGAGGGCCGGCCACTGGGACAGGCCGCTCGCCGATTCGGGCACCGCGACCTGCACGGCGCGGGAGGAACCATCCCGGATCAACTCCACCTCGACCGTCTCGACATCCTCGGCGCCGAAGGCCCGGCGCAGGTCGCCCCGATCTCCCAGGGCGGCCCCGTCGGCGGCCACCAGCAGATCCCCGACCCGCAGGCCGGCCTCGGCCGCGGGACCCTCCTCGTCGACCCGGCTGACCAGGAGCCCCGCCGCCTCATCGCCACCCAGGTGGCGCCGCAGCTCGGGGGTGGTGTCGACCAGTTCCAGACCGAGCTTGGCCTCGATATTGCCGTGGAGCACCTTGAAGTAGAGGCGGGAGGCGCTGTCGTGAAGATCGTCGGGATCGACCTGCTCGTAGGTCTGGGCCAGCTTGCCCGTCAGGTCGTTGAACTCGAAGGTCCAGCGCTGAGCCATCTCCTGGCCCATCTGCTGATGGTTCTCGGCAAAGCGTTCGGCCATCTCCCGGTAGGTCTCGGCGAGGTCGCCGGACTGATTGCCGAGCTGCTCGATCCACTTGACGTCGAAGTCGAACTGCCCCTCGCCGAGTCCGCTGCCGAAGAAGTAGGCCTCGGGCCCCTGGCGCTGTCCCAGTTCGGCGACGAGGGTCTGCTCCGATCCGTCCCGGAGGATCCGTAGGTCGACCCGGTCGCCGGCCTCACGGGCGTGGATGCGCTGGGTCAGGGCCAGCGGGCCGCGGATCACCTCGCCGGCGAAGGAGAGGATCACGTCCCCCCTCCGCAGCCCCGCCTCGGCCGCCGGGGACTCGGGAATCACATCGTCCACCCGGGCTCCCCCCTCGGCGTGGGTGGTTTCCTCGCTGACCCGCACCCCCAGATAGGCCTGGTCGGGGCTGGCCGTGCGGACGGTAAACCCACGGGATTCGAAGGTCTTCTCCTCGGCCGGGGCCGCGGCCGGGAACAGCACAACAAGGGCCGCCAGCGCCAGGCCGGCCATGCGGGAAAGATTGCTCTGCATACCATCCTCCAATGCCTGGGGCATCTCTCGCTTTATAGTACGTGCCGGCGCCGGGAAAGGCGTATCGGGAGGCTTCGCAGCATGGAATCCCAGCAGTTCGGCGGAAAACGGGCGCTGATCACCGGAGGCGGCACCGGGCTCGGCCTCCAGATCGGCCTGGCTTTGAGAGGGGCCGGCGCTTCGGTGGCCATCGCCAGCCGCAGCGAGGAGCACCTGGAGACCGGCCGCCAGGCGCTGCAAGACGGCGAGGGATCGGGGGCGGTCGCCACCTCGGTCTGCGACGTTCGCGACCACCACGCCGTACGCCGCACGGTCCGGGAGGTGGAGGCGGAGATCGGCCCGATCGATCTGCTGGTCAACAATGCCGCCGGCAATTTCGTCCGCCCCGCCGAGCGCCTGCCCGAGAAGGCCTTCTCCACCGTGGTCGACATCGTGCTCAACGGCACCTTCAACATGTCCCGGGCGGTGGGGCGCTCGATGATCGAGGGCAAGCGCGGCGGCGTGATGCTCAACGTCGTGGCGACCTACGCCTGGACCGGGGGTCCCGGCACGATCCACTCCTCCTGCGCCAAGGCGGGGGTGCTGGCGATGACCCGCACCCTGGCGGTCGAATGGGCGCGCCACGGCATCCGGGTGGTCGCCGTCGCCCCCGGCCCCTTCGACTCCTCCGGTGCCGCCGACCGGCTGTGGCCCAGCCGGGAGCTGGAGCAGAAGGTCCGCGAGAGCATTCCGCTGGGGCGTTTCGCCACCCGCGAAGAGGTCGCCGACGCGGCTGCCTGGCTCCTGTCCGATGCCGCCGGTTACGTCACCGGCGAATGCCTGACCCTCGATGGCGGCGGCTGGCTCGGCCGCGGCATCCTGGGCGCCGATGAACCGATCCCAACGATCCGAAGGAGACGCCGATGATCCGCCGAAACCGGGGACCGCTCACCCTGCTACTCGCCCTGTCGCTGCTCGTCCAGCCGTTGGCCCTCGCCGCCGACCGCACCGAGGGCAAGCTGTTCGCGACCCGCTCGGTGGTTCACGCCCGCCACGGCATGGTCGCCGCGGCCCATCCCCTGGCGGTCAAGATCGGCGTCGACATCCTCGAACAGGGAGGCAGCGCCGTCGACGCCGCGATCGCGGTCAACGCGGCGCTGGGATTCCTCGAACCGGTGGCCAACGGCATCGGCGGCGACCTCTACGCCATCGTCTGGGATGCGGAGACCAAACGGCTCCACGGCGTCAACGCCTCGGGGCGCTCCCCGGCGTCGCTGACCGCCGACAAGGTGCCGGCCAACGACAACGGCACCATCCCGCTCTACAGCCCCTACTCCTGGAGCGTCCCCGGCGCCGTCAGCGGTTGGGGTCTGCTCCACGAGAAGTTCGGCAAGCTACCGCTATCCGAGGTACTCGCCCCCGCGGTGCGCTCGGCCCGGGAGGGTGAGCCGGTGACCCAGGTGATCGCCGCGGCCTGGGAGCGGAGCATCCGCCGCTTCGGCGACAAGCCGGGCTTCGCCGAGGTCTTCCTCCCCGGCGGCAAGGCGCCCCGGGAGGGAGAGATCTTCAAGAACCCGGCCCTGGCCCGGGCGCTGGAACTGATCGGCAAGCAGGGCGCCGACGCCTTCTACAAGGGGGCCATCGCCGACGCCCTGGTGGCGTTCTCCGAGGCCAACGGCGGCTTCTTCAGCAAGGACGACCTGGCCGGCCATACCGCCGAGTGGGTCGAGCCGGTCTCGACCACCTACCGGGGCATCGAACTGTGGGAGCTGCCGCCCAACGGCCAGGGCATCGCGGCGCTTCAGATGCTGAACATCCTCGAGCACTACGACCTGCGGGCCATGGGCCGTGACTCCGCCGAGTTCTGGCACACCATGATCGAGGCCAAGAAGCTGGTCTACGAGGACCGTGCCCGCTTCTATGCCGACATGGATTTCTACGATGCTCCCGTCGACGGGCTGATCTCCAAGCAGTACGGCTACGAGCGCTCCAAGCTGATCGACGCCAGGCGCGCGGCGCGGCGGATCGAGGCGGGCAACCCGCGGCTGGAGCACGGCGATACGACCTACCTGTCGGTCGCCGACAAGGACGGCAACATGGTGTCGTTGATCCAGAGCAACTACACCGGCTTCGGCTCCGGCTACTGCGTGCCCGAGTTCGGCTTCGGCATCCAGAACCGGGGCGGCCTGTTCAACCTGGACCCCAAGAGCCCCAACTACCTGGAGCCCCGCAAGCGGCCGTTCCACACGATCATCCCCGCCTTCGCCACCCGGCAGGGCAAACCCTGGATGGCCTTCGGCGTGATGGGGGGCGACATGCAGCCCCAGGGCCACGTGCAGATCATCGTGAACATGATCGACTTCGACATGAACCTGCAGGAGGCCGGCGACGCGCCCCGCTTCCATCACGGCGGGTCCTCGGAGCCGACCGGCACGATGATGACCACCGGAGGGGTCGTGCACCTGGAGAACGGCGTACCCGACGAGGTGTTGCGCGAGCTACGCCGGATGGGTCACCGCATCGAAGAGACCATCGGCATCTTCGGCGGCTACCAGGCGGTGGCCATCGACCATGAGACCGGAGTGCTGTCGGGAGCCACCGAGTCACGCAAGGACGGCTGCGCCCTCGGCTATTGAGCGAGGAGGCCCAGTGAGGGTTGGGCTAGTAGGCCCAGCGAGCGCGGGGTCTTAGTAGGCCCAGCGCATCAGGATGCAACCGGTGGTGAAGCCGGCGCCGACCGAGAGCAGCATCACCGAGTCCCCCTTCTTCACCTTGCCCTGATCGACGGCGTCGCTCATGGCGATGGGGA
>CAZBZH010000160.1:0-8771 GCA_964496265.1 uncultured Acidobacteriota bacterium
TGAGCCGAAGCCTGAGCCGAAGCCCGAGCCGAAGCCCGAGCCGAAGCCCGAGCCGCAGAGCGGCCCGGCGCCACAGGTTCAGGGCAAGCTGAGCGGCCCCGCCCTGGCCCGGGTCAAGGCGGTCATCCTGCTGGGTCCCGACAGCATCCTCAAGGAGGCGGCCCGGATCGCCCCCGGAGCCGACGGTTCGTGGTCGATCTCCGGTCTGGCCGACGGCCGCTACCGGGTTCAGCTCGACGGCGGCGGCGGCGCGGTGCTGGTCAGCGATCCGGCCTTTGCCCAGTTCCGCATCGAGGGATCGATTCCCGTGGAGGTCGCCGAGATCCGCGTGCTCCGTGCGCTGTGACCGAAGGCCATGCGCCTGATCCTCAACCCATCCTCCGGGAGCGCCCGCAAGGCGCAGGCAGCCCTCCTCGCCGAGGCCCGGCGCCGGGACATTCCCGCCGAGGTGTCTACCAGCGGCGCGGATCTGCTGCAGAAGATCGACCGGGCGGTCCAGGCCGGCGTCGAGCGACTGATCCTCGGGGGCGGCGACGGAACCATGCACCTCGCTCTGCCGGCGCTCTCCGCTTCCCCCACGGCTCTCGGCATCGTGCCTCTCGGTCGCGGCAACGACCTGGTTCGGCACCTTCGCCTGCCGCTGGATCCGATGGCCGCCTTCGATCACGCCTCGACCGGCCCGATCCGGGAGATGGATCTGGGCCACGTGGATCAGGTCCCATTCATCACCATCGCCGGCACCGGATTTCAGAGCGCGGTGGCCGGTCACGCCGAACGGGCCACCCTGGTCGGCGGCCCGCTGGTCTATCCCTGGGCGGTCCTGCGCACCCTCCTCGGGTTCAAGCCACCGCGGTTCTACCTGCGAGTCGATGGTACGGAACGGAAAGAGACCGCCCTGCTCGTCGCCGTGGCCAACACCCCGGTCTTCGGCGGCGGCATGCGCCTCGCGCCGGACGCGCGGGATGACGACGGGAAACTGGATCTGGTGCTGATCCGGCAGGTTCCAAAGCTCCGCTTCCTGCGCCTGTTCCCCAGGGTCTATCGCGGCGAGCACACCGATCACCCGGCCTTTGTCCATATCCGGCTGGATTCCTGCGAAATTCGGGCGAACTCGCCGCTGACGTTCTATGGTGACGGCGAGCGCCTGGGACCCGCGAAGGACCAACCGGCCCGGATCGGCGTCCTGCCCGGAGCGCTACGCATCGTCGCCCCGGAGAACCCTGCGTGAGTCCACAGTCGGAGACCGGCACCCCGCTGCTACGCATGGCCGCGCCGCTGGTGATCTCGTTCGTCATGCGCGCGGCGTTCTCGCTGGTCGACACCGCCTTCGCCGCCTACAAGATCGGCGACGCGGGTGTTGCGGTGATCGGTCTGGTCTGGCCCTTCGAGTTCCTGATGATCGCGCTGTGGGTCGGGGTATCGACCGGGCTCACCTCGGCCCTCTCCCGGGCCATCGGGGCCCGGGCCGGCGCCAAGATCGAGCAGTATCTGGCGACCACCTGGCGCATCGTGATGATCGCCTCGCCCCTGTTCGCCATGATCGGCGTCGGAATCTGGTTCGGCGCCTCCTGGCTCGGGCTGAGCGAGGCGGTCACCCGGGAGTTCCGCATCTACGGCACGGTGCTGATCATCGGATCGGCGGCGACCTCTTTCTGGTCGATCATCCCCGACTCGCTGGTCAAGGCCCACGAGGACACCAAGGCGACGATGATCGCCGGCCTCTACTCGAACATCATCAACGTGATCCTCAACACGGTGTTCGTCTTCGGCTTCGAGTGGGGCATCTTCGGCATCGCGCTGTCGACGGTCATCGGGCGGGTCGGCGGGTTGGCCTACGCGCTGTACCGTGCCGCCCAACATGAGCGGCGCCGCAAGGAGCCGGGTGAGACCCCCAACACCGAACTGGATCCCGCTCCCTACCGCACGATCCTCGCCCTGGCGATTCCCTCGTCGGTTTCCTTCGTGTTGATGTCCACCGAGATCGCGGTAATCAACTGGATGCTGGCCCGCACCCCCTATCCGACCGAATCGATCGCGGCGTTCTCGATCTATTCCAGGGTCCTGCTCTTCGCCATCCAACCGGTGATCGCCACGGCGGTGGCCATGCTGCCCTACGCCGCCCGGCGCTTCGGCGCCGACGATATCGGCGGGGTCCGCCTGGGGATCCGCCAGGCCACCGCAGCCACGGCGCTCTACTCGATCATCCTGCTTGCGCCGCTGATGTGGTTCGGCGGCGACTGGCTCGCGGCGAATCTGGCCGAAACGGCGATCTCCCAGCAGTACACCGCCTTCGCCCTGCGACTCGTGCCCCTGGGGTGCCTCGCGGGTGCGCCGTTCCTGCTCTGCCGGCCGATCTTCGAGGGGATGAACCGGGGCAACCCGGGGATGATCATCGCGGCCCTTCGCTACATCCTGCTGACCGCACCGCTGGCCTGGGGCGGCATGGCCCTGGCTGAGAACCTGGGCCACACCGCCTTTTCCGGCTTGCTGGTCGGCCTGCTGATCGCCGCCGTCGTGCCGTCGATCGCCTTCTACCTCTGGCTCCAGGCGGCACTCGCGAAACGGATGCCGGTTTCTTCCGGCTAGCCCCTAGCGCGTCTCGAACATCGACTCTACGGGCGTGATCGCAATGTTCTCGGCGGGGATGTTCAGCGCGTAGCTCGCGATGATCTTGTCCTCCTCGAGGATCTCCTCCGGCTTCTCGATCTGGCCGTAGCTCTTGGGGCTCGCCGCCTCGCTGGCCAGCGCCTGTTTCAGTTCCTCGGCAGCGCCGGTAATGATCGCGAACTTCATGTGCTGGGGATCCAGGTGTTTCTTGACCGCCGCGTTGACCTCCTCGACGGTCAGGGTCGGCAGCACCTCGCGGAACCGGGCCAGATGCCCGGCACCCTCGACCCCGTAGAAGCGATCGTCCAGGGCGTAGGCCAGCCGCTCGGTGTTGGTCTCGGCGAAGTGCAGCACGTAGCGGGTCAGGAACGAGCGGGTCAACTCGAAGTCCTCGGCGGACATCCCGTTCTCGACCAGGGCCTCGAGCTCACGCACCGCCGCACGGATGGCGAAATGGGCGTCGGTGTTGGGCAGCGTGCGGATCCAGATCTGGAACATCTGCTGGCGCCGCCCCACGTGTTGCGGCGGGACCTGGCGTTGCCCACCCTCGGGGAAGGCCTCGATGTAGGAGTAGTCCCCGTAGTTCATGCCCCGGGCCTCACGAATCACCTGGTACAGGTGGCTCGAGGAGTTGCGGTGCTCTCCCAGCCAGGAGTTGGCCACCCACAGGGCATAGAACTCGCGCTCGCCGCGACGGACCTCGATGGGGAACCCGAAGCTGATCGAGGCGTCGGCGTCCGGCTTGGAGACCAACAGTACGTGCCGCCCCTCGAACTCGGCCGGAACCGGCGCCGGCGTCCCCTGGGGAGTGGGCCCCTGAGGCAGCGACTCCAGACTGGCCTCGAACCGGCTGGCCAGCGCCTCGT
This sequence comes from uncultured Acidobacteriota bacterium, assembly GCA_964496265.1. GTDB lineage: Bacteria > Acidobacteriota > Polarisedimenticolia > Polarisedimenticolales > Polarisedimenticolaceae > Mor1. The sequence goes on from CAZBZH010000160.1 coordinate 3,474, forward strand.
CGAAGCCGCCGCCGATGGCGACCTCGGCGTTGGCCCCGGTGTAGTGGGACGCGTAGAACCCCTTGACGTCGTCGAGGGTCAGGGACTTGAGGCCGCTGACCGTACCCATGGCCGGGTACTCGTAGGGCGTCCCGTCGAAGACGAACTGCTCCAGCGCCGCCTTGCCCAGGTCCTCGTCGGAGTTGTAGCGCAGGCTCTTCTCGATGGCGTTGACCGCGTCCTCGCGAATACGCTCGAAGTCATCCTCGGCGAAACCGGGCTCGAGGTAGGCATCGGTGAACAGCGCAAAGAACTCGTCGACGTTATCGACGTGGGTCCGGCCGGTGAAGACGGTCATCTCCCGGTCGACCCGCACGCTGTAACTCGCCGCCAATGGGTAGAGCTTCTGCAGGATCTCCGGCAGGGTGTTCTCCGCGGTGGCGCCGCCGGCCAGCAGCTCGCCGGTCACGTAGGCCAACCCTTCCTTGCCCGGCGGGTCATCCTGGGAACCGGCCTTGAACCAGACCTTGAACGCCACGGTCGCATCGTCCGCCACCTGCATGCGCACCCCTTCGCTCGTACCCTGCCCCGAGCCCCCGTCGCCTGTGCCGCAACCCGACGCGGCGATGAGCAGGAAGCCGAGCGCCGCAAACCCGATCGTGAAGCGCCTCATTGGGCACCTCCCGCCCGCAGGACGGCCAGGGTGCGCCGTTCCTTCGTCAGGTAGGCCCGGGCCGCCGCCTGCACGTCCTCGGGGGTCACCGCATCGAGGGTGCGGTACAACGTCTCGATCGCCTCGGTACCGCCGGTCGCGGCGATGATCCGGGAGAGCGAGCTCGCCACGTTGTCCGGCGTCTCGAGCCCCATCAAGAAGCTGTACTTCACGTTGGATTTCTCATCGGCCAGCCGCCCGGGATCGGGAGGCGACTCCTGGAACCCGGCGATGACCCGGTCGATCTCCGAAACCACGTAGTCCACCTTCTCCGGGTCCTTGATCCGGGTGATCACGCTGAACAGCCCCGGATCCCGGCTCATGTCCGGGCGACCCTGGACGAACTCGATGACCTGCTCATCGAGCACCAGCTTCTTGAACAGATCGCTGGTCTGGCCGAAGGCCAGCGGCCCCAGCAGCATGCCGGCGACCCAGGTGCGGTCGGCCGGATCGAAGCGCCCGGACTTGTAGCCCATCCAGACGATGGGCAGGGTTCGCCCCGGGTAGGACACGTCGATCCGCTTCTCCGCCTTCTGCTCGGGCTCCACCGGGATCTCCGGCTCGACGTAGCCCGGTTCCCAACCGCCGTAGTACTTGCGCACCAGTTCCATGGTCCGCGCCGATTCGATATCGCCGGCGATCAGCAGCACGCAGTTCTCGGGCCGGTAGTGGCGCTCGAAGAAGGAGCGGCTGTAGTCGAACATCTTCGGCATGTTCTTGATGTCTTCTTCGTAGCCCATCGCGGTGTGGCCGTAGGTGTGCTTCTCGAACGCCTCCTTGCGCATCGCCTCGGAGATGGCGAAAAACGGGTTCATCCGGTTCTTGCGGTACTCGCCGTACACCGCTCCGGCTTCGGTCTTGAACGCGCCGACCGGATACGAGAGGTTCTGGAAGCGGTCGCTCTCCAGCTCCATCACCTTCTCGACCACGTCGGAGGTGACGTTCAGGTGGTAGGCGGTGAGGTCATTGCTGGTGAACGCGTTGGCGTCGGCCCCCATGCGCGTGATCTCTTCGTTGTACTTGTCCTGGGGGTACTTCTCGGTGCCCCGGAACATCATGTGCTCGAAGAAGTGAGCGAAGCCGGTATAACCCGCCTCGTACTCATCCCGCGCTCCAGTGCGCACGATGGTCCAGTAGGAGACGAGCCCCTCCGAGGCCATCGGCACCAGCACCACCTTGAGACCGTTGTCGAGGGTGTCCGTCTCGATCGCGTAGGGGAAGATCCTTGCCATCTCGTCCTCGGCGACCGCCAGGCTTCCGGCAAGCAGGGCCGTGAGCAGCGCAACGCGCCATCGAATCCGCAATTTCACGAGGGGTTCTCCTTCATTCGGCGCGCGGCGAAGAACGCCCACGCTCCGGCGCCGGCGGCGCAACCGGGCCATGATAGCTCAGCGCAGCCAGAGGAGAACGGCCATGGCCAGGACGGCCACGGTGACCACGCCCCGGATCCAGGCGTGCCCCTTCTGCACGGTCCAGCGAACGCCGAGCTGACCGCCGAGGATCGTGCCCCCGGCCAGCGCCAATCCCGGAATCCACTCGACCTTGCCGTTCCAGGCGAAGATTCCCAGGGACACCGCGGTAAAGGCCAGAATGCAGAAGACCTTGAGGGCATTGCCTCGCACCAGATCCAGACCGGCAAGGCTGGTGACGGTGAGAATCAGGAAGCCGACCCCGGCCTGCACGAAGCCGCCGTACACCCCCGCCAGCAGGAAGCCCAGGGCCAACGGAGCCCGGGACAACCCCTCCCGGCCCTCACCGCCGATGCGCGGTGACCAGAGGGTTCCCAGGGTGGCGACGATCATCAGACTGGCCAGGATCCGCTGGAAGGCGGCGTCCCCGATCCGGAGCGCGAGGACCGTGCCGGCGATCGAGCCGGCGACCGCCGGAAGCAGCACCCAGGCCCAGTCCCGGGTATCCAGCACCCTGTGCCGCCGGAAGCCCCAGACGGCGCCGACGTTCTGCAGCAGGATGCCGACCCGGTTGGTGCCGTTGGCCACCGTCGGCGGCAGGCCGAGGAAGATCAGGATCGGGAGGGTGAGAAACGAGCCGCCGCCGGCGATGACGTTGAGCGCCCCGGCGATCAGGCCGGCGCCGAACAGCAGGATGTACCCAAGGGGCTCGGGCAACGTGGGCTCCGCGACCCGCTCATCGGGGTCGCGGGCACCCTATCACGGAACCGAGAGGCTAGATCGCCACCGCCTGGGGCGAATCCCCCTCCTCGGCGTGATGGCTGGGCGTCTCTTCCACGACGTCCTGGGCGGGGATATCCGAGGCCACCAGATCCCGCTTGCGGGCGACCTTCTTCTGGCCGGCCCGGGGACGCAAGGGAGCCTGCGTCGAGTTCCGGCGCTTGAAGTACTTGCGCAGGTTGGCGGTCGCCTTGTTCTCGATCTGGCGCACCCGCTCCCGGCTGACCCCCATCTGTTTGCCGATCTCGTGGAGGGTCATGGCGGCGGTGCCGCCCAGACCGAAGCGATGGGTCAGGACGTAGCGCTCCTGCTCGTTGAGTTCCTCGAGGGCGCCGTCCAGGTCGTGCTCGTACTGGCGGTCGATCATGGCGTCGACCACGTGGCCGGCACCCGGATCCTCGATGAAGTCGCTCAGCGGGCGGTCGACGTTCTTGCCCACCTTCTCGTCGATGCTGACCCCGTGGAGGCTGAGCTGCATCACCTCGTCGACCCGGCTGACGTCCTCTTCGATCTTCTTGGAGATCTCCTCGCGAGTCGGCTTGCGTCCGAGCTTGCGGCGCAGGGCGGCCTCGGCGGCACGCACCTCACGCACCCGCTTGAGCTGGTGCGTGGGCACCCGCACCATGTTGGAGTGGTCGGCCAGCGCCTTGAGCATCGACTTGCGGATCCACCAGACCGCGTAGCTGATGAACTTGGTGTCCTTGTCCGCATCGAAGCGATGGGCCGCCTCGATCAAACCGATGTTGCCCTCGTTGAGCAGATCCTCGAAGGCGATCCCGAGGTTGCGGTACTCACTGGCCACCTTGACCACGAAGCTCAGGTTCGCCCGCACCAGGATGTCGATGGCGCTCTTGTCGCCGCCCTGGATGCGGCGGGCGAGGGCCTTCTCTTCTTCCTTGGTCAGCCGCCGGTTTTCACGAATCTCGGCGAAGTAGCGGGAGAGGACGGTGGTCGAGGCGGTGGAAGACTGCACGGCGGCTCCTTGCGATGCTTGGCGGGAAGTTGCCGTTCCCGCGTCCTTCGAGCGTGTCTCCCCCGATCCCTGCTCGAACCCTCATTCGGGGCGAACGTCCGGTTCGCACTGTCAAGTGTTAGACGGGTCCCCCGACCCGGTCAACGGGCCATTTGGTAAAGAAACCGGGCAAACCGCCGGGTTGTCGGGGTATTCCGAACGGGCTGGAATCGCGGCGAGACGAATGCCCCGCAAAGCGCTAAAACCGTTGTCAGCCGATCAGGCCCTTTTCGCGCATCCACTCGTCGTTGAGCTTGGACAGATAGCGCTCCCCCGAGTCGGGGAAGAGGGTGATGACCACCTTGTCGGGGTCCAACTCCCGGGCCACGATACGGGCCGCGGCAGCCGCCGAGCCGCCGGAGGAACCGGTGAAGATCGACTCCTTGCGGGAGAGCTCCATGGTCACCCCGTAGGCGGTCGCGTCATCGACGGTGATCACCCGGTCGATGTAGTCCCACCAGACGGTCTCGGGCATGAAGTCCTCCCCGATGCCGTCCACCAGGTACTGGTGGATCTGGTCGGCCGGGGGCAGCTTGCGGTGCTCGTGGTAGTACTCGTAGATGCTGCCGACGGTATCGACCCCGACGACCTCAATATCCGGGTTCTGCTCCTTGAGGTACTTGGCCGTGCCGCTGATCGTGCCGCCGGTGCCGATACCCACCACGTAGTGGGTGATCTTGCCCTCGGTCTGCTTCCAGATCTCGGGGCCGGTGGAACGGTAGTGGGCCTCGGGATTGGCCTGGTTGTAGTACTGGTACGGCAGGTAGGCGCCCTTCTCGTCCCGCAGCCGCTCGGCAACCTTGTAGTAGGAGCGGGGGTCATCGGCCTCCACGTGGGTCGGACAGGTGATCACCTCCGCCCCGTAGGCCCGCAGGAGCGCCACCTTTTCGGCGGGAATCTTGTCCGCCGCGGTGCAGATCAGCTTGTAGCCCTTGAGATTCGCCGCCATGGCCAGGCCGACGCCGGTGTTCCCCGAGGTGGGCTCGACGATGGTGCCCCCGGGCTTCAACAACCCCGCCTTCTCCCCGGCCTCGATCAGGGCCGGCCCGATCCGGTCCTTGACGCTGGAGCCGGGGTTGAAGGACTCGATCTTCGCCGCGAGCAGGGCGCCGTCAGGGCTGAAACGGCCGAGACGGACGAGGGGGGTATTCCCCAGGGTGGCGAGAATATCGTCGTAGATCTGCATCGAGGGAGCCCTTCGGGCCGGTGCGGCCCCCTGGCGTTCCCGGAAATTCGGGACCCGCCCCGGGCCACTTGGATGGGGCAATATAGCCGAGACGCGGTATTCTAACGAGATGCGATGGTCGAACTCATCGGGGACGCCCCGCTCCCGGGCGCTCCTGCTGCCCCTGCTCCTCCTGCTGCCCCTGGCCGGCTGCGGCGGCTGCGGCGACGCGGGCAAGGAG